>JAFRSL010000122.1 GCA_017427625.1 Synergistaceae bacterium
CGTCCTGTGGCTTTGCGACCTTGTAGACCTTCATGATAGGGCAGCGTATGTATTCGCGGAGGGCTGCGACGTATTCAGCAGTTTCCTCGCCATGAAGCTGTACCATATTCAGCCCCGCAACTTCAACACACAATGCGACGCTTTGTAGAGCCTCATTTGCGAAGACTCCGACGGATTTTATGCCCTGACGTAATTTTGAACGGAGATGACCGGCGTGTTCGGGGGAGATGAAATGACGGCTCTTCTTGACGAAAACGAAGCCGACAAAATCAGGGACTAGCTCGTTCATTATTCCAATTTCTGATTCGTGGCAGATACCGCAGATTTTTACTTTGACCATAATCTTGCCTCACATTAGGGGAAAATAAAAGCAGAGCCGTAAAACTTCAAGCCCTGCTCAGAATTATATCAGGAATTATTAGGACACAACCCCTCCGTCTCTTCGAGACACCTCCCCTTCTCAGGAGAGGCAGGAGCTTTTGCGCCCCATGACAAGGGGGAGAGGGCCAACTTGTTGGCGAGGGGGTACGCTGCTCACTTCACAAGCTCAACCTCAGGCTCACTCGGTATGCCGAAAAGCGGAATAAACCTGTCAAACCCCGTAACAGTCAGCAGCAGCATCGACACCACAGCAATCCACGAGAGATAGTTGTGAGTGATGATGTCCATGACAGTAACCGAACCTTCAGCAGCAGGATATACAGCATAGACGATCCCCATGAAGAAAGCCATGAAGACGTGCCACGGAATGAGCTGTGAGCCGTATACCGCCATAGCGTCAGAGAGAGTTGCGTTCCTCAATGCGAGCTTGTACATGGCCTCAGGACTTCCTTTGACGTTCTTCTCGGTTAAGTCCTTTATGATGGGCGATATTGTAGCAATCTCCGCGAAGTCATTGGCAAGCGCGACGTTCCCGATGAGGCATAACAGACCGTTCGCGAACATCAGCTGCCTTACGTTATTTGCAAACTTTACGACGAGATTCGCAATCGCTCCGAAAGCGTCCATCTTGCTCATTACACCGCCGAACGCGACAATCCAGAGTACCATTATGATTACCCAGTCGCCTGCCTCTGAGAAGCTCGCCTGAACCATCGCAATGAACTTCATGACATCCGTAACAGTTCCGGCAAACATTCCGCAGATAAGCGACCCAAAGATTCCCGCGCTAAGGCAAATGATAGTGTGAACGCCAGCACCTGCGAGGACTAAAACGGCTGCTAACGGCAGCACCATGTACCACGGCAGCCCGCCAGCCTGAACCTGCCTGAGAAGCGTAACAGCGGCGGGTCTTTTCTCGGACAGAGCCGTCCAAACAGTGTCAGGGATCTTGGCGATTACTTCACCGGCGCTGCCTATAGTGTCAGGCAGTCCCATGCTCAAAGCCGCAACATAGAACGCAACAGCCCCCAGTAACAGGCAAAGAATCGACCACACACCCTGATGCTTTACTCTGTCGGTTATTGCTACTCCCTGAAGGGTTGAACTTACGACAGTAGTATCCGAGATTAGGCCGATATTGTCCCCGAAGCAAGAACCTCCCGCAATCGCCGAGACTGTGAGGACAATGCTTCCTCCGACGATGTGATTCAGCCACAGGAATATGGGGGCACATGCTGCAAAAGTCCCCCATGAAGTCCCTGTCGCAACTGAGAGTATTGCTGTTACTATGAGAGCTGTAACTGCTATGAGTTTGGCTGTTACTCCGAGCGATATTGCAACTGTGATAATTTCGGCGGCAACTCCTGTCTCCATGAAGCACGTAGCAACCGCATAAGCCATTTGAAGTATAAGGAACACAAGAACTACGCGCCTCATTCCCTCAACGGCAGAATCTAAGAGGTCGGAGAATTTTACGCGGGCGAAGATCATTCCTACAGCTATGGCGTAGAGCATGGCTATAGGTGTTGCGATGAGTATATCGAGGCCGGGTCCTATTGTTGAATTCATAAGGACACCGAGAACGATAACAGGACTTAGCTTCAACAGTGCGAGCATAAAGTTACTGCCTTGCCTCTCCACTAATTCTTCACCAATTCAACTTCAGGCTCTCTTGGAAGGCTGAACAGCGGTATGAACCTGTCAAGCCCCGTAACCGTCAGAAGAAGCATCGACACAACCGCAATCCACGCGAGATAGTTGTGCGTGATTATGTCGATGATCCCGACCGTACCTTCAGCGACTGGATACACAGCGTAGGCAATTCCCACGAAGAACGCAAGGTACACATGCCACGGGATTAGCTGAGATCCGAAAACTCCCATAGCGTCGGCAAACGTTGCATTCCTCAGAGCGAGTTTGTACATTGCCTTTGCGTCGCCCTTAACGTGGCGGTCGGTCAAGTCCTTGATGATGGGGGAGATCGTTACTATCTGTGCCATCTCGTCAGCAAGAGCAGCATTTCCCACGAGGCAGAGAAGGCCGTTTGCGAACATTAGCTGTCTCACGTTGTGCGCGAATTTCAGGACAAGCGCGGCAATAGCACCGAAAGCATCCATTCTCCTCATTACGCCTCCAAATGCTCCAATCCATAGCATCATAACGATGACCCAGCTTCCGGCATCGGCAAAGCTCGACTGTACCATCTCAAGGAACTTCATGACGTCCGTAACAGTCCCCGCGTACCAGCCGCAAATAAGCGAACCTAAAATTCCCGCGCCCAAGCAGATGAGTGTATTCGCTCCGGCTCCGGCGAGAACGAGGACAGCGATCAACGGTATCACCATGTACCATGACAATCCGCCCGCCTGTACCTGCTTCAACAGCGTAACAGCCGCCGGACGTTTCTCCTCGAGGGCAGTCCATACTGACTCTGGAATCTGTGCAATCGCTTCGCCAGCGTTTCCGATTGTGTCGGGAAGCCCCATGTTCACCGCCGCAAAGTAGAACGCTACAGCACCAAGCACCAGGCACAGGAATGACCATACTCCCTGATGGCGTACCCTGTCAGTGATTACGACACCCTGAAGGCTTGAGCTTACGACCGTTGTGTCAGAGATGAGACCGATGTTGTCTCCGAAGCATGAACCTCCAGCGATTGCAGAAATCGTGAGAACGACAGAGCCTCCGACAATGTGGTTCAGCCAAAGGAATATCGGCGCACATGCCGCGAAAGTTCCCCACGAAGTTCCCGTTGCGATTGAGAGTATCGCTGTAACTATGAGGGCTGTAACGGCGATGAGCTTCGCAGTGATTCCGAGCGAGAGTGCGATGCTGATGATCTCGGCGGCAACTCCCGTCTCCATGAAGCATGTCGCAACAGCGTAGGCCATCTGGAGAATCAGGAAGACGAAGACGATGTGCTTCATGCTCTCGATTGCGGAGTCCATGAGTTCGGAGAATTTCACGCGCGAGAACACCATTCCGATGATGATTGCGTAGACCATTGCGAGAGGTGCGGCAAGAAGTATATCAAGGCCGAGCCTCATCAATACGCCCAAGACGAGGATAGGGCTTAATTTGAGAAGAGCTAACATGACGTTATTATCACTCCTGAAAAGATAGAAATTTGCGGAATATTTTAGCAGAAATACTCTCAAGCTGTATACTCTATCGAAAAAGGCGGTGTTGACATGAGGGTATTATTCATCAATCAGGTATTCGGGAAAACCAGCACAGGGAAAATCACTTGCTCCCTCGCTGAAAAATATGAACGCGAAGGCCATGAAGTCAGGATTGCTTACGGACGTTTTCCGGGAAAGCGCGACGATATTGCAGTGAG
>JAFRSL010000123.1 GCA_017427625.1 Synergistaceae bacterium
ACAGGCGGAGTAACTGTATGGGAAGTGGAACAGGGCGAACTTCCGCTCGGACTTTCGCTTAACGCTGAATCAGGCATAATCAGCGGTACAGTTGCAGAGGATGCGATAGACCGCGATGTCAGTGCTCCAAGAACCTACACGTTCACGGTGAAGGGATCTAACGCCCTCGAAGGCCATGACTCGAGAAGGTTCACGATCACTGTATCCGAACCGATGACGTTTGATTCGGCTTCTGCTCTTCCAAACGCGACTGTCGGCGATGCTTACAGTGCCACAATCTCAGCACACGGTACTTTCACCGACGGCATATCGTGGAGCGTTTCGGGACTCCCGGCAGGATTGACCTCCGGAGACGACTTCAGGACGCTCACCATCAGCGGAACCCCGACAGGGCGGGAGAACAGAACGTACTCTGTCAGCGTAACGGTCTCCAACGGCCTGACAACAGCAGATGCTGTGTTCCCGATCGCGGTAGAGTTCAAGCCAGGGACAGCAGTGAAGCCGCAGATCGAACTGTCGAAGAACACCGACACAGCCTACGTAGGAAGCAGCTACAACGTACAGCCTTCCGCAACGGGATCAACCCCGATAACATGGGCAGTAGACGGTGAACTTCCGGGAGGACTCTCGCTCGATCCGTCAACAGGCAGAATCAGCGGAACAGTTCAGGCCAGCGCAGAGGACAAACAGTCTCACAATCCTAAGTCCTACAGCTTCACGATCAATGCGACAAACAGGGCTGGAACTGACAACGCTGACATGCTAATTTCCGTACTGTGCCCTCCGGAGATAACTACGGACTCAACCCTCAAACCCGCCGCAGTGATAGGCAGAGGTTACAAGGCTGAGATTACGGCGGACGGTACAGAGGCCGGAATGAGCTGGAGCATGACAGCTGGACAGCTTCCCAATGGCTTGACGATGTCGGCGGGCAGGAACCGCAGAACACTCGCGATCGCTGGAACTCCGACGCAGACAGGAACGTTCAACTTCACGCTCACATTGTCAGGAACGACTGGACTTACACCTGCCACAAAGGCATTCACTCTCGTAGTGGGTGAAGACACCGGAGACAGCACGGGCGCGCCCACGATTGAGACGCAATCCCCGCTTCCTGATGGCGAGACTGGTATGGAGTATGTCGCGGTTCTTGACGCTGAGGGTGCGAAGCCGATAACGTGGTCGAAGTCCGGGACACTCCCGAAAGGCTTGACGCTCAGTGAGAACGGCATCATCTCCGGTGTACCGACGAAGGCAAAGACCTACAACTTCACCGTGATTGCCACGAACTCCGCAGGGACGGCAAGGAAGAGCGTAACCATCAAGATCACAGGCGAGAAGTACAGCAAGCCCAAGATCAAGACGAGCAAGCTGTCCAATGCTATCCACAACGAGGAGTACGAAGAGCAGCTCAAGTTCACGGGAACAGAGCCGATGACGTGGTCGTTCGCAAGCGGCAGCAAGGTGCCTGAAGGTATTTACATCACTGAGGACGGAAAGATTGCAGGCATTCCTAAAGAGGCCGGCAGCTTCAAGCTCAAGGTGAAGGCAGAGAACGATGTAGGCTCGGCAACAAAGAGCTACACCCTCAAGGTCAACGGTGTGAAACCGACAATCCTCACTGAATCGCAGCTTCCTTCGGGAACAGTCAAGACTCAGTACCAGAGTGTACGGCTTTCTTCGGACGGAACTGACCCGATAAAGTGGAGCAAGTCAGGGAAACTTCCGAGCGGTCTCAAGCTCAACGCGAAGACGGGCGTAATCAGCGGTACTCCTAAGAAGGCCGGCTCGTACACGTTCAAGGTAACAGCCAAGAACAAGTACGGCAAGGATACGAAGAGCTTCACCATCGTCATCGCAGCTGCTGAGACAGCCTCAGACGCGCCGGAGACGAAAGAAGCCCTCACGGAGAACGTCGCTGTTGATGAGAACGTCGCGTTTGAACAGCCAGTTGCTGACACACCGGTCTACACACCTGAAGTCGCGGACGATTACTCACTGCCTGAAACCGACATGAACGGTGCAGAGATTGACCTCTGCGTTGTGAGCGGGGACGAGGAACTCAGAGGCGAGATTTACGCCCCAGAGGGACAGCCGTTGACGTTCAGAATCGGCGGTGATTGGCCGACAGACTTCGAGGACGCGGAAGTGTTCATTGCGGACGAGGCAATCGCGCTTGAGATTGCTGAAGACGGAACGTTCGTTCTTCCGGGCGAACTGGTCAGCGATGAGTTCGTCATCTACGTGATGGCCGGAAACACCAAGACCATCGAGCTTTACGTAGTCGCAGAAGAACAGCAGTAAATTCAAGCAACCAAGAATCCCTGAGGGCTGCCCGGCCTTCGGGGATTTTCTTTTGCCACATCTTCCCTGTAACATATTTCACTTGTTTATTCCTACGATGTGTGTTAAGATAAAAATTACCGAAACGAATTTAACTTTCCACAGAGAGGTGAAGTGTAGTGCCAATGAAAACGATTAAAAGGTGGTTGTTACATATGTGATTGCGGCATTATCTACAGGCGCGGCGTATTCATTGCCGAGAGTTGTGGTGAGACAGTCGGCAGAATCGTTTACTCGTCGGAACAGCTTGGGAGTTCAAGGCAGGACGCGAAGGGAAGTCTCGGGGGCTACAAGGGGTTCTTCATCGGCGGGTACAATCGGACATATGGCGGGATACTTGCTTCGGCGACACGTGATGCCGTCATGAAGCATGTTACTGCGATAAAGGCAAGGAACTGGGAATAACTTTTCGCGAAAGGAAAGGATAGTATGAAGAAAGTAATTGCGGCAATGGCTTTTGTTGCATTGATGTGCAGCGGGGCTTTGGCGGCTGTGTCGGCGGGCGGTGTGGAAATCAACTCCACGAACTTCCCTGATGACAACTTCAGGAGCTACGTCAG
>JAFRSL010000124.1 GCA_017427625.1 Synergistaceae bacterium
GGGCGAGCCTGAGATTGTGTCATGGGCTGAAGGTCTTACGCGCTCAAGATTCGAGGGGCTTGTACTTCCTGAAGGCTCACGTTCGATTGCTGACGCTGTACTGATTGAGGCTAGGGCTAAGGGTGTGAGAGTTGCTTGCGCTGAGTCGTGTACGGGCGGACTTGTTGGGGCTGCGCTGACGGAGATCGCGGGAAGCTCTGATGTCTTCAACGGCTCGGCGGTAACTTACAGCAACGATGCGAAGATGAAAATTCTCGGCGTTAGGAGTGAGACGCTTTCAAGATTCGGTGCGGTAAGCTCGGAGTGCGCTCAGGAAATGGCGGAAGGTGCAAGGAGAGTTTACGGTGCTGATTTTGCGGTTTCGACTACGGGAATCGCAGGCCCTGACGGCGGAAGCGAGTCAAAACCTGTCGGGACAGTTTGGTTCGGGATTGCCGGAAGCGATGGTACACGGTCAATGATGAAGAGACTGCCAGGAAATCGTGAGGAAGTCAGGACGAGGGCGGTTAGGTTTGCGCTTTCTGAACTGTGGAAGGAAATTCGCGGACATTAAAATTCTCCCTGCGAAATGCTGTATACTATTCGAGCAAATTTCACATTACGATATTAGGGAGTGATTACTCTGGCTAAAGCTGCAAAGAAATCAGGACAGACGACCCGCGAGCAGGTTCTCGAGGACGCAATCGGCGATATTCGCAGCAAGTTCGGTGACGGCGCAATAATGAGACTGGGCGAAACCGCTAAGAAAAGTATCGAAGTCATACCCAGCGGCGTACTTCCTCTTGATGTTGCGCTAGGAATAGGCGGCTATCCCAAAGGAAGAATCGTCGAGATATTCGGCCCTGAAGGTTCGGGAAAAACCACAATCGCCCTATGTGCAATCGCTGAGGCACAGAAAGCAGGGGGTGTAGCGGCCTTCATTGACGCTGAACACGCTCTCGATCCGCGTCTCGCAAAAACCTTGGGCGTTGACATCGATAATCTCTATCTTTCACAGCCCGACAGCGGTGAACAGGCACTCTATATTCTCGACCAGATGGTGAGGACAGGAGCGATTGACGTTGTTGTTGTTGACTCGGTTGCGGCTCTGACACCGCAGGCTGAGATTGACGGAAGAATAGGTGAGAGCCAGATGGGGCTTCAGGCCAGGCTCATGTCATACTCACTGAGGCGTCTTGCGTCAATAATCTCGAAGACTAACTGCACCGTCTTTTTCATCAACCAGCTTAGAGCGTTAATCTCGACAGGTTACGCGCCCGGTCCTAGCGAGACTACAACGGGAGGACGCGCACTGAAGTTCTACGCCTCGATACGCCTTGAGGTTCGACGCGGGAAGAAACTTGAGAAGAGCGATGTTACTATCGGCCATGAATTGTATCTTAAGGTCGTGAAGAACAAACTTGCCCCGCCTTTCAGGACAGCACATGCGAGTTTGATTTACGGGAAGGGAATCCCTGTTGGAGTTGCGGTTGTTGACATGGCTGTTGACTACGGGATAATCGGAAAGAAGGGTTCATGGCTGACCTACAAGGGCGAGACTCTAGGTCAAGGCAAAGAGACCGTCGCAAAATTCCTCGCTGAAAACCCGGCTTTGCAGGACGAGATCATGAAGGCGATAATGCTCAAGGCCAACGATGGCATCGGCTACATTCCAGAGGCTGGGGAAGTAATGCGAACAGAGGACGATGACGCAACGATGGCCTCAGAGATTTTGAATGAGGAAGGGAATCTTTCTGCTGACGGCGAAGATGATATGCTTGATATTGCCGACGTTGAGTCAGACTCCGAAAACTAGTAACAAAAAGCCTCCCGCAAAATTCAACGGGAGGTTTCATTTTCTACTTGCTCAGTATGTCGCCTCGTGATACATCCTTTCCGAACTCGATGAACGACATCAATTCATCCTCACGAACCGGCTCGGTGATAACAACGATTGTCTGCGGACTGTAACCCGCTCCCTTCACCGTTCCCAAGTCAACGCGAACAACAGGCTCTCCCGCCTTCACTGTGTCTCCCTGCTTCTTGAGGAGGGTAAAGCCCTTACCGTTCAGCTTCACCGTGTCTATTCCTATGTGAACGAGAAGCCCTGTACCGTCCTTCATTCTGAGGCCGAAAGCGTGGGCAGTCGGGAAAATCATCTCGATCACTCCGTTGGCAGGCGATGAGATTATTCCGTTGGCAGGGTCTACGGCGATTGTCTGACCCATTGTCTGGCCAGCAAAAGCCTCGTCCTTGATTTCGTCAGGCCCTATGAATCTTCCGTCAGCAACAGCAACTATTGCATCGTCCGGAACATCGGGAAGTACTTGCCCAAGCTCTTCGGGAGCGAGTTTGCCCTTCTTCCTCCAGATGTCGAACATTATGTTGCAGGCAACCCATGACCCAACGAACGCAATAACAACTCCGCCTATTACAGCGTGGACGAAGTTCATCATGGTATAGCCAAGAGCCAGACCTTCAGCATGAGGAATATATCCCGGAAGCACGAGAAGTCCCGGAGAACCGCCCGCGAACCTTGCGACCCTCGTCAAGCCCATGTAAAGACCTCCGAGTCCTCCGCCTATCATGGCCGCATAAAGCGGGAAAGTGAAGCGCATGTTGACACCGTACAACACAGGCTCAGTGATTCCGAGTACAGCTGTGAGTCCTGCGGAGCCTGCCTGCTGTTTAGTGTCAGGATTCTTCGAGCGCAACGCAACTGCAAGACCCGCCGCGCCCTGTGCAACGTTTGACGGTAGCATACCTATAACAACTGAGTCCCATTTCACTGTGGCGAGGTTGTTCGTTCCGATTGGGATCAGGCCGTAATGTGTTCCAGTCATGACCAGCAACGGTGAGAATATGCCCACGATCGTCGGGACAAGCCACGGGATCGTTGCGTTCATCCACGTGAAGAGCGAGTTAATCAGCCCCGATGCCCACGAACCTATAGGGCCTAGAAGGGTAATAGTTACTGTTCCGCCGATAAGAAGGCTTGCAAGGGGGACGGAGAAGAACTTTATCGCTCTCGGTGAGACTTTCTGCGCCCAATGCTCAACGATTGACATGAACCAAACGCCGAGAATTATCGGGATTACTGACGAGGCATAAGGCGCGCGCGTTACAGGGAGGAAGCCTAAGAATGTTACGGCCTCTTTTCCTGACATCAGGGCCATGAATGACGGGTACACTAAAACTCCAGCGAGTGCGAGAGCGTTGCCCTGATTGCACTTGAACTTTCGGGCACATGAGGCTGCCAGAAGTA
>JAFRSL010000125.1 GCA_017427625.1 Synergistaceae bacterium
ATAAGCGGCGATGTCCTCATTATTGCGGAAAGACGCTTAAAACTCTTGGGGTTTCTCACGGCAACATAGGCCAGGTTCCCTGGATGCCACGTCTCAGACACAGACACTCCCGGCATGTTTCGGAACTTCATATCGCGCTCAAGCTCCATTCTCGTCAAAGCAACCTCAAAGTCCTCGTCCCTTGCGTCAGGTTTGCCATTGTCTCGGTAGAATATCTCCTTGCCGATTTCGTAGCCGCAGCCCGTGATTACGTTGTCGCGTTCGAGGGCTTGGAGTATGCTCGTCTTACCGCTAGCGTGAGGCCCGCATATGAACATGAACATGGTTATCTCTCCACTTTCCGCATAAGTATGGTAATGCAGAGAATAGCCAGTCCCATCGTGGAAAAGGCATTGCAGCCGCTTGAGTTTGAATCTTTGTCATAGCCTGAGACCGTTGCCGCCGCAATCCCTGAAGGTGTTCCGCCAAGCGTTGAGGCCGTGTAATCACGCCTCGATGTTCGGCCGTTGCTGTACGTGAAAAGCGTTATTGCCTCGTCCGTCATTACAGCGAATGTATCCGAGTTCTTGTTATCCCGGAGGAGCTTTATGTTCGATGACGCTGATGTGATTGTCGCCGCCGTGAACTGCGTGTCCTGCAACGAGTGCATTATCGTGTTCACATAGCTTTCCCCGCTCTGGTACTGTGTCGCGTAGAAGAAGCCATTACTGTTGTCGCGGCACATCGCTTTAACGGGGTAATCGCTGCTCAGAAGGCTGTAGAACCTGTTGTTGCTGGCCATAGCGTCGATTCCTGTTGAATGTGCGATTACAGGGTAGCTGCTGCTGTTGCTGAGTACCACCGTTGAACCTGCGCTCACGTCCGCGCTCACGAAGTAATCCACGCCCTCTTTGAGCTGGCCGTCGAAGCGTATGTATCTCTGTCTTTCGCCTGCTGAAGCAATAACGTGGATCGTCTGTGCGTCCACCGCTATGCTGTCAATCTCTGTGTCATAGCCGTCAGCACTTATTACCGCCATGCAGTCAAACGAGTTCAGTACGCCGAAGCCACTGGTCTCAACCTCGTATATCTTCGAGCCTGCCGTGAGGAACAAGCTGTATCCCGTCTCAGCATATCCTGCGCCGCTTGTCCCGTGAACGCCTTCAATGTCCGCGCTGTATGAGTAGTTCGTGAGGCTGCTGGGGTTGAAGACATAGGCACGGTCTCCTGATGATGTAGCGTTTCGGGTGATTATTGCGAGGTTTGTTGATGAGCCGTTCCAGTATGATGTCAGGAAGGGTGATGATGATGTCCCTGTGTACTGTATTGACGGAGCTTCGATGTCGGACGATGAACTTATCTTTATCGTTCCGAGATTTCCTGTCGATGTCATGTAGACCATATCGGCACTTGATACTCCGCAGAGCATCGTGATTATTGCGAGCGCAAGCAGAAATTTTCGCATTGTTTACTTTCCTTTCTTCTTTGTTTTTGTGGCGTTGTCCTTTGAACGCAATTCCTTCACTGTTGACATTACTTTGTCGCGCATCTTCGTGTTACCCGCACTGTAACGCATCAATCCCTTCTGAACGTCATTGTCGCACTTCTTCATGCAGTCCGAGAAAATCTCAGTTCCAAACATTATATTAGTCCTGGCGTCAAACATATCCTTCGCATTCTTGACTTTCGGGAATCGCTGCTTTATCGCCTTCTCGTGAATCTTCCAGCGAACTTGCATCAATCCGTAGTCGCCGCCCTTTGAGACAGCTTTGTTGTTGACGGTTGACTCATGGACGATTATAGCCGCTATTACATACGGATCCTGCTTGAATTTCTCGGAGGCTTCGATGACGATTTCGGCGTATTTCTTCGCGTTTACTGGCTCAAGTCTTGGGTTTGCCTTCGTGAAGAGAGCGTAAATGTTTCTAGCCCTATTGTCGACAGCAGGAGTTTTAGTGAGCTTCGCCGCAGAGTATGATGTCGACGGGAATAACAGAAGGAATATCGCGATGATTACGAGTTTTCGTGTTCTCATTTCTTCGTCCCTACTCTGAGAGATTTCAGGCCGAGTTCACCGAGTATCTCTTTGCCTTTGCCATATCGGGATAATGCCTCGTTCCAGTCGCCGTTCTCATCGGGGGCGTAATCTCCCACAGCCTTCTTCATTGCGACGAGTGCGACATACATGTTCCTTACAGCGTTGAGATATTCAGTGCGTACTGCCTGATATGCCGTCTGAGCGTTAATGAGGTCAATCTGCGCTCCCATTCCTTCGGAGTACATTAGCTCCGTAATCCTCAGCTCCTCCTCTGAACGTTCAACCTGACGCTGCTTGTCATGCTCCGCGGCTGATGCGTTCCTCCAGTTGTTCATCGCTACGGCAATATCACGTCTGGTCTGCTCTCGAACTGCCTCAAGGTTGGCCTCTGATGCCTGAATGAGACGATCCGTGTTCATGACGCGGTACTTCGTGGCCTTTCCGTCGGTTATGGGGAAGTTCAGCGAAATTGACGCACCGGCCTGGAGATTGTTCGGGGTAGCATAGCTCTCAGGGTCTGACCATGGCGTGAACTGGAACGCAAAATCCAACGTCGGGGACATTCCTTTGGCTGTGAGCTTCTTTACGAGGCGGGCACGTTCGAGGTTAAGTCTTGCGGCTCGGACATCAGGGCGGTACTCCAATGCATCCTCAAAGTTCAAGGCAACATTAAATTCCGGGACTTTAAGCTCCTCGTCAACTGGCTCAACGTCAAGCCCTCCAGCCATCAATGACAGTTCAGCAATGAGATTCAGGTATGTCGTCTCAGCGTTCTTCTCAAGACTCTCAGCCTCAACAACCTGAGCCTCTGAACGTACAATGTCGAGCTTCGGGACAAGTTCTTGATTGTACTTCTCGACAGTAACACGGTGATTCTCCGAACGCTGCAGCAAAATCTCATGCTGAAGCTTCATGTTCTCGCGGGCAAGGACGGCTGACCACCATGTCTCTTCCGCAGCTGCGATTAGAGTGTTGATGCTGTTGTCGAAGTTTGCGCGTGAGACCTCGTAGCCCAGAATGTTCTGCTTCTCGTCAAGCTTGTAGCTGCCATTGATGTCAATCCTCTGGGTTAAACGGAGGGCCATGTTTCCTGCAAAGACGTTTTCCTGCGATGCTTCACCGGTTCCCTGCTTTGTAACGTATGAGCCTGTGAATGTCCCGCTGGTCGTCGGCCTCTGGTATGCCACTGACGCAAGAACGGAATAATAGTCCGCCTCAATGCTTTTAATCCCCGCCCTCAATGTGTGATTGTTGAGGAGGATTTCCCGGATGTATTGGGGGAGCGTCATTGAGACAGAAGCGAATGACGGTGAAGGTAACGTCAGCATAACGCCGATTACCAACGCGCCAAAGATTTTTCGTTGCACCAAAACATCACAACCTTTCGTATTTTTGACAGTAATTATGACACAATAAATAATTTTCTGTCATGTTAGAATGTCAGATATTTTTTGAGGAAGCAGTGACTCTATGGAAACTTTTGATACGCTAATAATCGGAGGAGGGCCGGCTGGTTTAATGGCCGCAATAAGAGCCTCATCACTCGGCCAGAAAGTAGCAATAGCCGAGAAAAACCACTCAGTCGGCGAAAAGTTACTCCTCTCAGGCAGGGGACGATGCAACTTCACCAACGCTGAGTCAAACATCGACACATTCATCTCAAAATACGGCGATAACGGGAAATTCCTTTACTCAGCCTTCAGCAAGTTCGGGCCTCTAAGAACGCGGGAATATTTCAGCCACATCGGCGTCAAGTTTGTCGAGGAACGAGGAAAGCGAATCTTCCCAAAAGAAGGCGGAAGTCAGCGTGTACTCGATGCCCTCTTAATGCAGTGCAGGAAGAACGGCGTAAGAATAATGCGTTCAACCCCTGTTCAAGGTCTGAAAGTCAAGAACAATCACATCGACCGCCTCATAGCTGGCAATGACGAATACAGTGCCGGAAAATACATCATCACTACTGGCGGAATGTCTTACCCCAAGACAGGCTCAACGGGAGACGGTTACGAATTTGCGCGAAGGATCGGGCACACGATCGTGCCGTTATATCCAGCTTTAGTGCCAGTGAAGACGCGTGAGACATGGCCGAAACTTGCGAGCGGCTGTGATTTGCGGAATGTGAGGATTACGGTGTTTCTTGACGGGAAGAATATAGCTGAGAGATTTGGCGAGATGGAGTTCACGAACTTCGGGGTAAGCGGGCCGATAATCATGGAGTTGAGCCGATTCATTCCGGATTGGGTGAACCTTGAAGACATGACGTTTACGGAGCTTCAATTCTCGCTGGACATGAAGCCTACATTGACGCACGAGATACTTGATGACAGGATAAAGCGCGACATAGCCAAGCATCCGGGCGGGAAATTTTCGGGATTATTGCGGGGATTAGTGCCTGAGAAGATGGTGGCGTTAATTCTTGAACTCTCGGACATCCCCAAAGATAAACCGGTCGATTACATGAGCGATATGGAAATTTCTGCGACCGTGAAGCTTCTCAAGAACATCCGCATGAACGTCAACGGCCTTTGGAGCTTCAACAACGCGATGGTAACGCGTGGAGGGGTGAGCCTCAAGGAAGTCGAGCCGTCAACAATGAGATCGAAGTTATGTGATAATCTTTACTTTGCGGGAGAAGTTCTTGACCTTGACGGGCCATCGGGAGGCTTCAACCTTCAGGTTTGCTGGTCAACAGGATATGCAGCAGGGAGCGTGGAATAAATGTTAATGGTTATAGATACAGGAAACACTACGACGGCAGCGGGAGTTTATGACGGGGAGGAACTTATTGCGCACTGGAGGCTATCGTCAACGTTGCGAACATCCGACGAGTTTGGGATGGACTTCATCAGTCTTCTAGGCACGAAGGGACTGAAGCCCAGTGACATAACGGGGGTTGCATTAGCGAGCGTAGTGCCATCGCTGGACTTTCCGATGACTGAGGCAATAAAGCAATATTTTGGGGTAACTCCTCTTCAGGTCAACGGCTCGACGGACACGGGAATGAAGATACTCACTGACAATCCCCGCGAGGTTGGTGCTGACAGGATCGTGAACGCGCTTGCAGGCCGCGAGAAGTACGGAATGCCTCTGATAGTTGCGGATTACGGGACGGCGATAACGTTCGACGTTGTATCACCCGAAGGCTCTTACATGGGAGGAGCGATTGCGCCCGGTCTTACCTCAAGCATCTCAGCACTGTTCTCGAAGGCCGCGAAACTCCCGCAGGTTGCCCTGAACATCCCACGAAGCGTAATCGGAGGTAACACTGAGCAGGCAATACAGTCAGGAATACTTTTCGGGAACGCAGGGCTGACGGACAGGATAGTTGACATGATTCGCAGTGAACCTGGAATGGAGAATGCGAAGGTAATCGCTACGGGCGGACATGCTGGATTGATGGCGAAGGTATCAGAGAGGATTGATATAGTGGACAAATGGCTGACGCTTGAGGGCTTGAAGATGATATACGAGCGGGTGAACGAGTGATAGTAGGGGGAATTGAGGTTTCTGGAAGATTATTCCTTGCGCCGCTTGCTGGTATAACGGATCTTCCAGTTCGTGAATTTTTCTCGGAACACGGGGCATCATTGACGCACACGGAGATGATTTCATGCGCGGGATTGATTCGGGACAACGCGAAGACCTTTGACATGCTGAAAGTCTCGGAGCGTGAAGGCCCTCTGGTCGTCCAGCTCTTTGCGAATGACGCAGGGGTACTCAAAGCGGGCGGGGAAGTAGTGATGGAACGTTGCGAGAAATTCACAGCGTTCGGGATAAACATGGCCTGCCCAATGCCAAAAATCACGAAGAACGGCTGCGGTGCTTCCCTCCTGAAGAAGCCCGAAATTGCGGTGAAGATGGTTTCCGGCCTGAAGTCTCTGGGTCTTCCTGTGTGGGTGAAGATCCGTCGCCTCGAAGATGATGATGACACACTAAGTTTTGTTGACGGACTAGTTGAGGCGGGGGCTGATAATGTCTGCATACATGGCCGTACCTGCGCGCAGAGATACGAGGGCGTTGCTGACAGGAGAATAACGTCAAAGGCCGGGCAAAAATTTCCGGGAATGATAAGTGCGAGCGGAGATGTGCGTGAAGTTGCGGACGTTGAGGAATATTTGTCGATGGGCTGTGCTGGAGTGATGATAGCGAGGGGGGCGTTCAGTAACCCGTTCATATTCGAGGAGTTCGAGGGGAGATTCAGGACGAAGGGCGAAAAACTTTCCGAAATAGTAAACTTTGCCCGCCACGCTGACGAAATTTCAGGTGAACACAGAGCGTTAGTTCTGATGAAAAGATTTGCGGGTAGTATACTAAGGTACGGATATGGTTCTGCGGAACTGAGAAGGCAGGCCATGATGTCAGGGAAACTTGACGAAATCATCGACATATTACGAAAGGGAAGCGTTTAATTATGAGAGAACATTACGAGTTTAAGCCAGAGGGTGTATGCACGAAGCTGATCACATTTGACATCGAGGAGGGGAAAATCTACGGGCTTCATTTTCTCGGAGGCTGTCCCGGAAATCTTGCGGCAATCTCGAAGCTCCTTGAGGGTTATGATGCAATGAAGGCGTCTGAGCTTCTGATTGGAAATCGTTGCGGGCACAGGTCAACGTCATGCGCAGACCAGCTTGCAATAGCGATAGAGCAGGCCATGACCACAGAGGCTGAACGAAGGATAGCATCATGAAGGTAGAGACACGTTACGGGAGCATATGGGACGAGCTTCCTGTTAAGTATGAGCCTAAAATCCCGGAGACTCAGGAGGAAGCTGAGGAGCTTCACCGTGCTGCCCAAGAAAGCATTGACGACGCACTGATGAAGACCATTGACGCGCACAACGAATCAATGAGGAAGGCGGCGGAACTTAGGCGGAAGACCCAGCAGAAGGAGGACATAGAACGCCGAGTGATTCAGCACCGAGAGCAGCAGCGTGAGATATTCGAGGCAGAGGCAGTGAGACGAAAGAGGAACGCGGAGATATTTGCATGAGGAGGGGATTATAATGACAACAGTTCCCGAATATGTAACGAAGCCAGAGCTGGATATGCGTCTGCAAGTAATAACAGACCGTCAGGAGCGGGATGAAGAACGAAACGCGGAAAAGTTTTCGTCAATGGAGAATTTGCTGGACAGTAAGCTGACGATGATGCAGCTGATGATGGAGAAGAACTTGGCGCAGTATCAGGCAATCGCCAGCGAGATGAGAGCAGAACTCAGCGAGATGAGGGCGGAAAATAGTGGGCTGCGTGGTGAAATGAAGGCCGCGATTAGCGAGCTGCGTGGTGAAATGAACTCGCAGGACAATGAAATACGCGGGGAAATGAAAGCTATAGCGGCCCGTGTGGAAATGTTGCAGACAAAAATAGGCTGGTATATCTCATTTTTGGGAATAGGAATGACGGTAGTGGTAGCGTTGATACAAATTCTGCTAAAATAGCTCCATGAACAGCATAACCATACTCAGAATATATCAGCGTCTTTGTGATGATGTCGGCAGGTTAAAGTTCTCATTGCCTGCCGAGTTTGTGTATAATCCCCTTGCCTATGCTTGGGACGGCTTCCGGCAGTACGCGAAATTCTCGGAGGGACAAAAGCGCGTAGTCTTCGTCGGAATAAATCCCGGTCCTTGGGGAATGGCTCAGACTGGAATCCCCTTCGGCGAGGTCAAAGCAGTCCGTGAATTTCTCGGCATCGAGAGGATAAAAATCTTTCAGCCGGAGGACACACATGTTTCCTACCCCGTTGACGGTCTTGAATGCAAACGTTCGGAAGTAAGCGGCAAAAGATTATGGGGACTCTTTCAAGAAAAATTCGGCTCGCCTGAAAACTTCTTTGCTGAAAATTTCGTCCTCAATTACTGCCCGTTGCTCTTCATAGGACGTTCGGAGAAAGGCAGCATCCACAACATTACGCCCGACAAGTTAATCCCGTCAGAACGCGATGAGCTATGTGAGCTTTGCGACGAGGCATTGATTGAGGCGGTTGAAACTTTGAGGCCTGATTTCGTCGTCGGCGTTGGAACTTTCGCATACCAGCGCGCAAAATCTTCCCTCGAATACTCGCTGACTTACGGACACCCTGACATCATCAAGATCCTTCACCCAAGCCCCGCCAATCCCCAAGCAAACAAAGACTGGGCAGGAAAAGCAACATCTCAGCTAAAATCATCGGGGGTATGGCAATGAGCTACTATGATGACAAGAGCAACTATATCCGCGTCAGAGCCATAGTCTCAGGAAGGGTTCAGCATGTCGGCTTCAGGTATTGGGCTTGCGAGCAGGCAGAGAGATTGGGGCTTACTGGCACTGTCCAGAACTTGGAGGACGGAAGCGTTGAGGTTGTAATGCAGGGACTTCCAGACATGGTTGGCGAGATGAAGGAGAAATTGCGTCATGGCCCATCAATGGCGATAGTGAGCCGTGTAATCTTCTACCGCGAAAGAGTGAATCAGAGCGAGACAAATTTCGGGGAAATATATTAAGTATGCTTAAGTGTGCTATTATTTCCGTTGAGGTGAAAATATTTGACGGACATAAAGCACATTCTCCGTGAACTTCACGAACACAATATAACAGTAGACGACGCTTACCTGAGATTACGAGAGCAGCCATTCGAGGATATTGGGTACGCGAAAATTGACCTTCACCGTAAAATCCGGCAGGGTGTCTCCGAAGTCATTTACGGCGCAGGAAAAACTCCCGCTCAAATCGCCGGCATCATTGACGTAATGGAAACTCACGGCCAAAAGACCATCCTAATCACACGGCTTTCCCAAGATTCTGCTGACGAGCTTCAACGCTTGGGCTGCAAAGTCGACTATCACCCTGACGCTAAGGCAGCAATCTACGGCGAGATTCCAGAGCCTGAAGGAGAGAGCTTTGTTCTTGTTGCGACAGGAGGGACTAGCGATATACCTGTTGCAGAGGAGGCAGCATTGACGGCAGAAGTCTTGGGCAATAAAGTCGAACGCCTCTATGATGTCGGTGTCGCTGGGATCCATCGTGTACTTTCACATGTTGACGAAATCATGAAGGCCAGCGTGATCGTTGCAGTTGCGGGAATGGAGGGGGCATTGGCCAGCGTAATCGGAGGGCTTGCGGACTGCCCGGTGATTGCTGTTCCTACGAGCGTTGGTTATGGAGCATCATTCGGTGGAGTGAGTGCGCTACTTGCAATGCTGAACTCGTGTGCAAGCGGTGTCAGCGTAGTAAACATAGATAACGGCTTCGGGGCTGGTTACTTGGCCTCGATGATAAACAGGAGGCGGCCGTGAAGAAATTTCTGTTACTGTTGATGTTGCTGACTGTTACAGTTGCTGAAGCCTACGAGCTTTCGGGGACTTGGAACATTTACGGCACTGGCTTTGTCGAGAAGAGCTTCGTCCGAATAAGTCTGAAACTTTCCGGAGAAATGGAGCTATTCACGTGCAAGGTCTCAGAGTTGAGCGATGATGTCCTCCAAATCCTCAGCAATGATACCGTTACCGTCATTAACCGCTACGATGTCGACCAGAACTTGAGCTGCCTCAGAGCTTACGATATAAATCTCCGTGTCTATGCCCTCGACAAGTCAGGAATTGACGTGAAAATCTGGGACGACAATATCCCCAACGGCATAAGACTTCCCATAGTTTACCCAGAGTTTGAGGCAACGCTGAATGATCCTTTCACCCTTCCGTCAGTAACACAGAACGGTCTGACCTACACAGTATCATTCACATCGGAGACATCCGGGAAATTGAGGGTACAGGGCTACATTGACACGAGCATCGGCGATATTGAGCTAAACTCTGATGCTGCGATATGGAAGAACGGAACTCCCCAGCCATCGACGGAAAGTGAGACGAAGAGCGGCTGTAATTCGGGCTTGGGGATATTTGCATTGATGATGTTACTTGCGGGGAGGTATAAATTTGTTCGGAACTGATATAGGGATAGATTTGGGAACAGCGACTGTCCTAATCTACGAGAAGCATAACGGTGTAGTATTGCGTGAGCCTTCAGTGGTAGCAGTAGACCAGGATTCTGGCGATATTCTTGCAGTAGGATACGAGGCCAAGAGCATGGTCGGAAGAACTCCGGGAAGCATAACGTCCGTCCGGCCATTGAGGGACGGAGTAATCGCTAACTATGCCATGACTGAGGCGATGTTGCAGCACTTCATGAGGCGAATCACTAAAGGCTCGCAAAAATTCTTCCGCAACAGGGCAATGATTTGCGTCCCATCTGGTGCGACTGACGTTGAACGGAGGGCAGTGCTTGAGGCAGCGTTGGAGGTCGGCGCAAGGGAGGCATATCTCATCGAGGAACCTATGGCGGCTGCAATCGGCGCTAATCTCAACGTTGAGGAAGCTCGCGGGAAAATGATTGTTGACATCGGCGGAGGTACTACGGATATTGCGGTGATCTCGCTGGGCGGCGTAGTTGTGTCGAAGTCATTGCGTCTAGGAGGCGACAAGTTTGACGAGGGAATAACCCGCTATCTTCGCCGTCAGTACAACCTTGCAATCGGCGACCAGACGGCTGAGAACCTCAAGATAATGATCGGGACGTGTATTCCCCTTGAGCATGACCAGAGAGTTACGGTTAAGGGCAGGGATTTGGTTCAGGGACTTCCGCGACAAGTTGAGGTAACAAGTTCAGCGGTCAATATGGCAATCGGCGAGATGATTCAGACTCTTGTTGACGGTATACGGAACGTCCTCGAATTAACGCCGCCAGAGCTTTCAGCCGACATAATTGACAGAGGAATAGTACTTACGGGAGGAGGGGCATTGCTTCACGGTCTTCCTGAACTTGTGGCACAGCAGACGGGCATAAACTGCTTCACGGCGGAGAACCCGATGGAGAGCGTCGCACTCGGAACAGGCAAGGCCCTTGCCGAAATGGACAAGCTCAAAGACACGGGTAAAAGCAAAATGCTCGTCAACCTCAAGCGTTCATCACGAAAACGCTATTAAAGGAGTGAGAAATTCATGCACAGAGGAATATATGAAGCAGCCTCTGGAATGCTAGTACAGGAAACACACCTGGATGTCATTACGAACAACCTTGCTAATGTCGACACTCCAGGTTACAAGCGGAGGATAAGCGCAACTGCTGATTTCTCCGCTCTCTTAGACAGGATCGAGAAAGTCTCGGAAGACGGTGAGACGAAAATCACGACGGTACTTCCCGCCGATATGCCGTTCAAGGGACGTGAGGTAATCGGTTCGGTGGCACTTGCGGCAATATTCTCGGAGGACGTTATGGATACGTTTCCGGGAGTTGTAAAGACTAGCGAGAACCCTCTTGATATTGCCATAGACGGGCCGGGATTCTTCTCGCTTTCGGACGAGGAAGGCAACACGTATTACACTCGCGCCGGAAATTTCACTCTCGACAACAACGGCAACATCGTGAACCCGAACGGCCTAATGTTACAGGGAGAGGGCGGAAATCTGAGCGTCGGTAACAATGCGGAGGCTGTCGAGGTAAACAAGGCAGGCCAAGTAATAGTGAAGCGGGAAGGTCTGGAGCAGGAAGTAATCGGACGTGTGGCAGTCTTCAACTTTGAGCGACCGACATATTTGCGTCATATGGCGAACAATCTTCTCGTTCCAACGGAGCAATCGGGCGAGGCAGAGAACGTTGAGAACCCCAAAATCTGGTCGGGAATGCTTGAAGCCTCGAATGTCGAAGTAGTTACGGAAATGGCACGAATGATTGAGGCACAGCGCATATATGAGGGAGCATCGAAAGCGTTGATGACGCACGATGAGCAGACAAGCAAGCTGATAACATCGTTCAGCAGAGGATAACCCCCTCGCCAACAGGTTGGCCCTCTCCCCCTTGTCAGGGTGCGTGAAAAGCATTGCCGCCCCTGCGAAGGGGAGGTGTCATGAAATGACGGAGGGGTCAGAACAAATTAAAGGAGGAATAATTCATGTTACGTTCATTATGGACAAGCGCGTCAGGAATGATAGCACAGCAGACGCACCTTGATGTAGTTACGCACAACTTGGCAAACGTAAACACTCAGGGCTACAAGAAACGCCGCGCGGATTTCGAGGACTTGATGTACCAGATATACCGTGAACCCGGAGCACCTATTGACGGCGGAAGCGTAGTACCAACGGGAGTTCAGGTTGGATTGGGAACGAGGGTAAACGCAACACCCAGCTTCATGGTTCAGGGAAACTTCCAGATTACGGACGGCCCATTGGACTGGGTAATCGTAGACGACAACGCATTCTTCCAGGTCAACATGGGAAACGGCCAAATCGGCTACACACGCGGCGGTTCGTGGCAGATTGACGACCAGGGCCAGATCGTGAACGAGGACGGATATTTGCTTGAACCTGGAATCACAATCCCAGATGACGCGCAGGACATTCAGCTTTCACCGACAGGGGTTGTAACCGTGAGGGCAGGGACGAATGTGGAGCTTCAGGAATTGGGGCAGATAGAGCTGGCGCGCTTCATCAACCCAGTGGGACTTCGGGCAATCGGCGACAGGCTCTTCGTCGAGACCCCAGCGAGCGGTCAGCCAATAACAGGCGCACCTGGTGAGGACGGAATGCCGCAAGTCCGCCAGAATGTAATCGAGATGTCGAACGTCCAAGTCGTCGAGGAAATGGTTGAGATGATAGTGGCACAGAGGGCATACGAGGCCAACTCCAAAGGCATACAGACGGCCGATGACCTCCTGAGAATCGCGA
>JAFRSL010000126.1 GCA_017427625.1 Synergistaceae bacterium
ACTACAGGTACCCATGAGTATGCCCAGTCTGAATCTCTCTTTCCGGGTATCGGGAGAACGAAGTGCGCGATTCTTGGTGAGAGGTCTCTTGCGGGGTTGAGAGCGTAACCAGTAGGCCCGCCGAGTGCCGCGCCAAGTCCGTAGATTATGCCGACGACGAAGAACGTTCCAAGTCCCGGCGTGAAGCCTGCTCCTGCTACACCCTTCGAGAATACGCACATTATGAGCGTTACGAGGAAGAACGTAGCGATTGCCTCAGTCAAGAAGCAGCAAGGGAGACTGCGCTCTGCTTCGCTCTTGTTGGGGGCTGTGCAGAATACTCCGAGCTGTGCGCTTGGGTCTGAGCCTTTCCAGTGGCTGAGGTAAGCGAGCCATACGACGACACCGCCGCAGAAACCGCCGACCATCTGAGCGACGATTATTCCGAACGCCTCACCCCATGAGCCATAAACGCCCGCGAGGGTCTTTGCGACTGTAACGACGGGGTTCAAATCTCCCTGCGCCGAGCCGAGTGCGTTGGCCGCGAAAACTCCGAGACCTACTGCCCATGCCCAGCCCCAGCAAATGTGAACCCAGTTTGAGCCGTTTGCCTTTGAGTCTTTGAGTACGAGGTTAGCGACGTTTCCGTCTCCGAATACTACGAGTACGAGCGTTCCGAAGAACTCACCTAAAATCGGTCCGGGTGTAAACATGTTAATGATTCCTCCTGTGAAAATTTTTGCTGACTGCTTTCAAACCGCCCCGAAAATCCTCATACTTTAAGCCCCCGCCTGAGTTCGTTCTGAGAAATTGCCGAAGTAGTGTTTGCAGTCGCAGTTTGTGAACGATGATATTGATATTTTAGTTGATTATCCCGTTACGTGAATAAGAAATTTTGCTGGAATAAATATTCCGTGTCAATGGTGCTTGCATGTATGTGCTAAAATATTTTTATCCATCATAAAAGGAGCTGTTACATATGCGTACAAAGTTTTTGCTCGCGTTCGTAATCGTTTTAGCGTTATGTTCGTGTTCATGGTCTGCCGAAATTCCGGGCTTCACACCAGACATGCGCGACTCTCAGGTCATGCCTCCCAACAACTTCATCTGTCAGACAATGCTAGTCGGCAGCAAGCTGGTATCATTCCGCTCATGGATTGACATTCCATATGAGGCAAATTCACCCGAACCCGAATACAACCGCCTCAATGTCTACGTCCCTGAAGAATACTTCAACGGACAGAGCATCAACGGCTTCACCGCAAAAACCGCACCAATCTTCATGCCCAACGGAGTCGGAGGCTACATGCCCGGCCGACAGTTCGTCCCAGCAAACGACAACAGGCACGGAGGCCCTAACGTTACGCTCTACGCACTATCACGCGGTTATGTCGTAGTTGCCCCAGCGATTCGCGGAAGGACTCTCGAAAACGGAAAAGCCCCCGCCCTCATCGTTGACTACAAGGCCGCTGTCCGATGGGTCAGGCACAACAAAGACAAACTTCCCGCAGGCGACACAGAGAAAATCATCTCCGACGGTCTCAGCGCGGGCGGTGCATTGTCGTCATTGCTCGGCGCAACAGGAAACGCGAAGGAATATGAGCCGTATTTGAAGGAAGTCGGAGCGTATGATGAACGTGATGACATCTTCGCATCGGCCGTATACTGCCCAATCACGAACCTTGAGAATGCCGACATGCCCTACGAATGGATATTCAACGGCGTGAACACCTACCATTTAGGGCCGGCGCGCGAAATGGACGAGAACATGAAGAAAGCCTCCGACGCTCTCAAAGCAGCGTTCCCAGCGTACTTGAACGGTCTGAAACTTGAGGGCTACACGCTCGACGAGAACGGCAACGGTACATTCAGGGACTACATCGAGGGGCTTTACGTTTCGGCGGCGCAGAAAGCTCTTGACGCGGGCGAGAATGTACTCGGTCTCGACTGGCTGACGGTTGAGGGCGGAAAGGTTACGGCTGCTGACTTGGGGAAGTATGCTGTTTGGGCAACGAGAATGAAAGCTGCTCCCGCGTTCGACTCGCTGAACATGAAAAGTTTTGAGAACAACGAGTTCGGCGACAAGCATTTCACGGAGTATGCGTTCAAGAACTCAACGGCTGAAGCTCCGGCAATGGCTGATGCTGAGAAAATCTACGTCATGAACCCGATGAACTTCATCGGCAAAGAGGGCGTTGACACCGCGAAGCATTGGCGGATCAGGCACGGCGTTAAGGACAGGGACACGTCGCTTGCTGTTCCGGCGATTCTTGCGCTGAAGCTGAGACAGTCGGGGTATGACGCTGATGTTGCGGCGGTGTGGAATGTTCCTCATGACGGGAATTATGACCTTGAGGAGCTTTTTGCGTGGCTCGATAGTATCTGCAAGTAGGTACGAGACCCCTCCGTCATTCACTTTGCTCATGACACCTCCCCTTCTCAGGGGCGGCAAGAAAAGCAATGAATTTCACGCCCCCTGACAAGGGGGAGAGGGCCATGAAATGGCGAGGGGGTCAGACAAACAACAACCCCTCCGTCTCTTCGAGACACCTCCCCTTCTCAGGAGAGGCAAAACACAACGCCGTGGCGAGGGGGTCATTCTTCTTTGAATACGTCAGAAAACGAATACGTCAGAAAACGGAATCACTTTTCCTTCTTCAATCTCTCGGTCAGCAATCTCAATTCCGCGAAGCTCGTCCTCCGTCAGCGGCGGCTCATCGTCAATTCCTGCACCGTAAATTATCGCTGTATGTCGTGTTCGTACTGCGTTCACGTTCAATCACCTCTAAAGAATTATATCAGTATCGGGGAATTATGAGCGGCTGGTTAAATCTGCAAGTGAAACCATGAATACGGCCGGGCATTCTCGTCCTGATAGTGTCCCGGCTCAGTATGTACAGGTGGCGACTGGCAATGTTCGGCAACGTCAGATCATTCTCCGCTTACTCCGGCTTCCGAAAGTAATCCTGAAACTGCGTGAACCATCTGCGTCCACGTAGAAATTCACCTCGAAGCCTGACCAGAACATAACTAACAGCGCAAAACCTGCTATCATTATCGGAGGCAGCATGTTTCTCACCTCCTTTGTCGCAAGTCTTAAACTTTTTTTCTTGAACACCTTCCTCGAATTATCGAATTTTTCTCCTGAAGTGCACAGCAACAAGTGGGAGTTGAATTTTATCCCCGCACTACAATTTTAGCCTCCGTAAAACAGCGGGACGTTTTCAGCCCCGCCGTCTTTGTTTTCTTCGATGAATTACTCTCTGTTTTTGTTCATGTCTTCGAGCTGGACACGTGCAGTAGCATTCCCCTGATCTGCCGCTTGTTGATACCAGTAACGAGCCTTCTGCAAGTCCTTGTTGACACCGTAACCGAACCTGTACATATGTCCTAAAGTGTATTGAGCGTTTGCGTGTCCTGCGTTTGCTGCTTGCAAGTAATATTCAGCAGCCTTCTCATTGTCCATTTTGACACCTCTGCCGTAGTAATAGTTCTCGCCTGCTTGGTATAACGCTTCAATGTTAGCCTTCTGCCTCAATGACTCCTCACATGCTGAAAGCCTGTTGCGTTCCTCCTGCTGTGTGAGAAACATCTTGATGTCTCCACTTACCTCATCATAAGGAGTAGACCCAGCCTCAACATGCGAAACCTTCATAGCAACCGCGAAATCACCGCTCGAAATCTCGAACACAGGACTCACTGTTCCGATGTCAAGTGATGCCAATACTCCCAGTGTCCCGGTAGTGAGTGCGCTTGAAGGAAGCATTACGGGTGTTTTCGTGATGTTGATTACGTTCATTGATGCCACGTCATTTGAAGCAACAACGTCCCAGCTCCCGCCGTCTGCAATCTTTGCGCGGAATTTCTCAGCATCTGTACTCGTGTTGAAGTCGGCCATGTGGATCATGAAGCCTTCCGGCCTCGAGAAAAGTATTCCTTTCATCTTCTCATAGTATTCAACAGCCTTGTCCTCGCTGACCGTTACATCACCGATTGCCTCGCGCATTAACTTGTCCGCAGCCATCTGACGCGCAAGACTCTTCTTGTAGTCCTCAGGCTTCAATCCTGAATTTGCGAGAACCTGATAGAAAGCCTCGCGTGTCGGGAAATATGTGTTGGCGTAATTCTTCATGGCCTGATCCGCTTCTGCGTCCGATACAGTGATTCCCTTCTCAAGTACCGCCTGATCGAGCACCGACCTGTATATTGCGGGCATGTCGATTCCGTTCTCCGCAAGCTCCGTGAAAATCTCCTTTGCCTTCTCCGTGTCCTGCTCAATCCCCCAGCCGTACATGACTTCCTGCGCCTCATCGGAGTCGAGCGCGCCCTTCTCCATCTGTGCGAAAAGAATCCCGCTGATTTTCTCCTCGTAACCGAAATCGAGATTGACCGCGAGGCAGTCCATGCCCTTGTCCTTTTCGCCGAGAAGGAAATACGCAACGCCCATGAAAAGGTTATCGGCCCAGTCATCTTTGGGTGTGTTCGCGTAGACTGTTTCGAGCTGTTCGAGAATTTCCGGCCTCACTTCTTCGATTTCGCGTCCTTCCGATACGATGTCCTGAATGCGGAATTTCGCGGTCTCAAGCATGTAGGGGTCTCGCCTCAGCACTGGCCTCCACACCTTTCTGAACTCGGCGTAATATTTCCGTGCCTCCGGGAGATTTCCCGCTTCTTGAGCCGCCTTAGCCCTGTAGAACCAGTAGGGCGGGTAGACTCTGAACTCGTCCTCAAGGTTTCGCAGCATTCGCAAACGCCTTGAAGTGTCCTCCTCCTCGACAGCGCGGTAAAGGTTCTTGAGGGTGTTCTGAGTGAGCCTGTAGCTGTCTGGGAGGCTGTACTTTCTGAGGAGGTTCCAGGACGACTGAAGGAGTCTCTCTTGGAGTGCGTTGCAGTCG
>JAFRSL010000127.1 GCA_017427625.1 Synergistaceae bacterium
CCGCCGCTTGGAATTGTGATGTTCCACTTCAGTGTTTCGCCCAGTATGGAATAATGCTATAATGCGATAAATAGTCGCTCTCTAATTGTGGGCGTGGATTGAAATCACTTCAGCACGAGACCGGATCAGGAATAACAGGGAAATATTCAGCCCCCCTTACCTTGAGTGAGGGGGATTTTATATTATCTGCTCCCAAGTCCTTTCTGCTTGAACCTGAAGGCCTCACGTAATTTCCCGCTTCCATGTGAAGAATCATGCAACGCTTGTTCTTTGGCTCAATATCCTTCCAATAGCCGTGTCTGTCCTGCAAATTCTCTAGATTATCGCCCAATATTTTCTTCAGAGTGTCATAATCTCTGGCAGTCTTGCATATTTGTCGTGTATATCCTCCACTGCCACTGTGATACGGGAGTCTTCTCTCTGTCCTATTTGCATAAGGAAAGCTTCATCGCCGCAATGCCTCATCTTCGGACGCATAAGCATCGCAAAACCGCCATAGGAGCATTTTCCAGAAAGAGCCTCGCAACGTGATCGAACTGCATATCGAACAGCTCATAATAATTCTCCTCGATTTCCTGAAGCGTAGCCTTAATCAGAGGCATGTTGTCCTTGTTAGCGAGGATTTTGTCGATGAGTGCTGCATAGCATGTCGGCCATGTCGGTTGTAATGCCGAAAATCTGGATGAGCGCGGTGATAATTTCGATTTCGTCCCTTGACGTTATTGCGCTGACTTTTTTCAGTTCTTCCGAGAAGCCCTTGACATTGAGCCAGCGTTTCAGCAATCCGTTCTGGAAGTAGGAGAGTACATCTTCGACCGAGAAATTATTTCTGAGGTCATCAAGAGTCCTGATAGGCTTTCCGTCGCATATGAGACTGAATTTGATCGTCTTAGCCATTTCTTCACCGTGTCATCTGCCAGTCATGGCCGCCGCCGAACGGATTTTATCGCACTTACCGACCGGCGGGCAGTTGTCGGAATTAACACCTCTTCCGCAGAAACTGCATCTTCAAAAATGTCCTGACGCGAATGCAGCTCCGCCCAGAACAGCCAACAACACTATTGCACAAAATACTAGCTTGAGCAATGGGTTCACCTTCCTGATTGTTATTTTGTTCTGAGTATTATAATAACTTCAGCACATCTCTGTACAGCGAATCAGTCCGTCATATCTCAGCTGAAATCGTAGAGCCTGTCATCTGTCCCGGGCACCTCAGAATTGTACGCGACAATCACAATGTCAGGCCTCTCAGTCCGAATGAATGTCTCAACGCTCCCGGTAAAGTGCCGTAGGTCAATCTCGTCGGTGTACTCAATGCCGAGCGCAACAAACGGCACAACACAATTCGACAATGACGCGTGAATGAACAGCACCCGCTTTCCGCCATGATTCATGAGGTTATGTATCCTGCTTAACGGCTGGTCGGCGTATTTGTACGCGGCGTAAGGATTCTGCCTGTAATAGTCCTTAGGTTCAATATGCCTCATTTCGTAAATCACCGAGAAATCCCCGCTCACGTCAAGTCCTGCTGCCGGAACTTCCCAGTGTATGAGGTTGTCGAACTTCGGGTATATCAGCGTAATGTCATCGGGAGTCGTTCGTGAGAGAGTAACTTTCTTCCCACGCGAACCCAAGAACCATTCTGGATAAACGGTGTAATTGAAGTTTTCGGGATCAAGAATTTCCGGGTCAACGTTCCAGCCGTAATCGTCCCTGAAGATCCGGAGCAGCCTTCTTGCCGCCCATAGCCCGGTCTCAGGCTTCCAGTGATGGTCAGTCCTGAAGAATGACGCGTGATGATTCATTCCATCCTCGTGAAGAATCTCACGGAAGTCGTAATACTTCACCCCGTAATCCTTGAGCATGGCCAAGAATCTGTCGGCGTTCGGGTTTATGTAGTCGAATACGCCGTTGATCCCCGCGTCCTCAGACTTGCACACGTTGAGCGGAAGGTTCATGTACAGAAGCTCCGTGCCATTCTCCCGGCAGAACGCCTTGAAGTCCCGCATAGCTCCGGCATCATGTGATACATCTTTGCTCATGACGAGCGCGATCAGTGAGCCGTCATCAGCCCTCACAATCGAGTTGTAGCCCCCGATCGGCGCGACATTCCAGCCGATAAGCTCCTCGTACATTCTTTCAGCCTCAACTATCCTGTAATAGTCTTCGAGGTATTTCGACGTGTATTCTTCGAGGCTCTGCTTGATGTAATCGAACGTTGACAGCTCTTGAGGAGGAGGGGTAACTATATGAGTGCTGCTGTCGCTGAAGGGGTAACGTTTCTCCCAGTCGACAGAAACAGGAAACTCAACCGCTGACATCTCGCGGGTATATTCTGTGCGCTGTACACGGCTGTAAATCACAAGGGACATAAGCGACATTATCACTGCCAGGAAAAATATTGCTGTGAATCTTTCAGGCTTCATTTTCATCACCCCGCTAAAAGTTGAAGTATATGAATGGATTGTAGGTATCACTGACTGCGGCGAATACTGAGACTGCCAGAACAGCGCAGAGGAATAACGACTCAGCTGCTTTGTGGGACTGAAGGAATTTCCCAGCAGCCGGGAAAGCTCCCAGACATGCCGCGAGGATCACGGGCCATGAGCCTTTGAGGCAGAACACAAACCCGCCGTCCAAGAAAGCATTGCCGTTAAGCCCGAACATTGACGCGATATATCGGAGTCCGCCTGTTACAGTATTAGACCTGAATATTACCCCCACCAATATAACCGCCAGCATCGTAAGGACATGGCCGGCGTGTTTCCCTGTCTCACGTTCAGCCACAAGGAGAACGAAATATATCAATCCCCACAATATGAATGTCCAGTTTGCTCCGTGCCATATCCCGGTCATCAGCCAAATGGTCAACAGATTCAGCAGATTCCGCGAATGTGAGACACGACTTCCGCCCATTGGTATGTAGACGTAATCCCTGAACCATGTTGAAAGCGAGATGTGCCACCTGTGCCAGAAATCCGTGATGCTTGCGGCCATGTAGGGATAGTTGAAATTCTCCTCGAAGTGAAAGCCGAACATTAAGCCAAGTCCTATTGCCATGTCGCTGTAACCTGAGAAGTCAAAGTATATCTGCAACGTGTAAGACAGTGCGCCTAACCATGACATCATAACGGAAGGGCCGACGACGTAATCGAAAACGTTATCCGCGATCTGAGCCAAGAAGTTTGCGAGGAGTACCTTTTTCCCCAAGCCGTAGATGAAACGCCTCACTCCCTCCGAGAAAAGGTCAAAGCTCTCATTGCGCTCCGTGATTTCGGCCTCAATCTGGTTGTAACGGACAATAGGCCCTGCGATAAGCTGCGGGAAGAACGAAATGTAAAGCGCGGTATAAAGCGGATTACGCTGAGGCTTTGCTCTTCCGTAATAGACATCGAAGACGTAGCTCATCATCTGGAACGTGAAGAATGATATTCCAATCGGGAGGGCAATGTTGACACGTTCAA
>JAFRSL010000128.1 GCA_017427625.1 Synergistaceae bacterium
CATACTCGAAATTAGGATTACCGCTTTGGTACCGAACCTTCCTATTAGGGATTGAAACACGAATAAGGAAATGAACTTGGCGCTTAATCTTGGTACCGAACCTTCCTATTAGGGATTGAAACGTGTACAGCATCTTGATAAACTCCTTGTATACAGCGTTACGAACCTTCCTATTAGGATTCAAGCTCCCGAACAAAATCGGGGGCTTTTTTCATACTTTTCACTCATATACCTGCTTATAATTACGGAGGTGTCTTACATGAATTTCGAGAACAAAGCAAGACTCACTCAGGAAATTAAAACAATGTCGCGCTGCTTCCCACAGTTCAAATTATTCGAGGGCGACGGCTCATACAGCTTTGCACCCCGCGGAACATCATTCTGGGGCGGAAGAATACAGACCAATTTCGGCACAGAATACAGCCTCGCGGTCGTATATCCTCCCAATTACCCGCACGGAGAAATAAAAGCATTCGTCGTCGAGCTTATGAACGAGGCTACACCGCACAAATACTATGACGGTCATTTGTGCCTTTATTCCAACGATCACGGAGGAGGCGGAGAAGGCGTAGGGCGGGAAACTACTGCGGCAACTATCACAGCTTGGGCGGCCGCCTGGCTTAACGCATGGGAGGTCTACAAGCGTTCCGGAACATGGCCGGGCAGGCAGTAGGGCAATGGAATACATTTACACCGATGCTTCGTTTTCGGACAGAACAGGTGTAGGAGGTGCTGCCGTCGTAGCTCCAAAATGTTGCAGAAAAGGAAAATGGTTCTCAAATCTCGATATAAAGATATACCCTAACAAAGAAAACGTCATATTTTGCGCTGCCTGTAAATGTTCAGACAGCACCGATGCCGAAAAGAGAGCATTGGGGATCGCCTTCCTTGCCGCTGACGATATGCTCAGAAAAAGAAAAGACATTAAGATCGAAATCATAACCGACAGCCTGGCAGTAATCAGCGGAATAATCACGGACGAACAAGATGACCCGTTAATCTCAGCACTGTCAAATCTTCGCAGGAAAGAAAATATTATCGTGAGCAAAGTCAAGGCTCACAGCGGACATTCAGGAAATGAACTCGCCGACAAATGGGCGAAAAAAGCCAGAAGAAAATACGAGGAGGAACATAACATGAGGATGCCTTTCAAGAATAATAACAGCTATGAGAACAATTCGCGCAGAAGCACGGGAAGAGCTAACCCCTTCGACGGTTCGACCGAAATGGACATAAGGACACTTACTGAACGCGTATTGAATGACGAGAACAACATCGGCTTCGTAACGCCCGAAGGGAAGGTAATGCCCCGCAATATGGCCTTCAGCTCCGGCAACAGGAACGGTATCGAGCTCGTTAAGCAGCGTGTGTGGGGCTATGATGACGATGATGACGAAGCCTGCCCCGTAAACATCGTGTATTCTGATGAGGCTCTGAGTATGATTTCTGCGGAGGCCTCGAAATCTCCTGACTGCGAGACCGGAGGCGCATTGATTGGAAGTTGGCAGAGAGACCCTGACGGCTATATCACTGTGAATGTCGAGAGGGCTACGGGTCCTGGCCCTGAGGCTCTTAGGAATCCCGCGCTTTTCTCCCCTCACATGGATTACTACCGCTCAAGGGTCGCTTATTACAGGGAATATAGGAACTGGGACTATCTCGGCGAATGGCACAAGCATCCCGGAAACTTCGACTCTCTCAGCAACACTGACATTGAGACAGCGCATTCACTCATTGACGAGGAGGGCTGGCCTCTGCTTCTTCTTCCCATCGTTAACAGGATAAACGGCCGCTTGATTATGGACAGCAACATCATACTTTCCCCGCAGCTTGGAAACGAGATCATGACGCACATCGACAGCACTGAGCTTGAGGATTTTGATGACGAAGGAGGGGTTACGGCTTATATCGATTCCGATGCGGTCAATAACTTTCGCTCTGGCAGTGAAGATACTGAAATTCTTGACGGTATCTATAATAATGGTGAGAGTTATATTTTTGTAGACGTACCCGGCGCAAAAAACGCAGCAGCAAAACTCATCAGGGATAACGGTGAGAATAATCTTCCGGTCTCCGGCATAGACAGGGTTCTTACGGTCTTTGTCGGTGATGATGATATACGCTGCTTTCGTTCAGATGAAGGCGAGATTGAACCCGTAGAGCATGTGATGATCGACATGGAAAACACGATTTACGAGCGCAACGCAGGATTGACGGAGACCAAAGTTCTTAGGGACAAAACGGTAACGCTCGTGGGCTGCGGGAGTCTCGGCTCGACTATGGCCGTATCGCTCGCAAGGGCAGGAGTCGGCCGTTTCTTCCTGTTCGACCCTGACAGGCTGTCCCCCGTCAATATCGCCCGTCATCAGGCAGGACTCAAGGACTTAGGGCGCACAAAAACCAGCGTAGTACGTGATATTATTCACGGCATAAACCCGTCATTGAGCGTTGAGACTTTCGCATTTGACATCGTGAACAGTTCGGAGGGCTTCAACATCTTCAATGAGTGTGCAGGGAAGAGCGACGTTATAATCTGCACGACTGACACTGACGATTCGAGAATGCTGGTCAACGATTTCGCCGTCAAGAACAGAATCAAGGCTGTACAGGCTGGACTTCATGAGCGCGCAAGCTCCGGGATCGTTCATGTTTACGAGCCTGAATCGGGTGAAGCCTGCTTTGCGTGCTTCCACAACACTATTCTCAGCGAGAGCAGCAAGCGCAACGAGAACATAGCGTACAGTGAGGCAAACGACGTACGGGACCTTACTATTCAGCCCGGACTCTCAGCGCAGATCAACACCGTAGCAGAAATCGCGGCACTCCGCACAATCGACGCGCTGATGGACAGGAAATCGCTTCCCGGCCTCACGCTCGTATATATCGACAAGGCTGATGACGATGGAGAACGAAGCCTCAGCCTCAATATCCGCCATCTTGAGATGGAGCGTCTCGAATCGTGCAAAGTGTGCGGGGATAATGACGAGGTTAGCGGGCAGGAAGAAGAGCTATATTAGCAGGAGGTGTAAGAGACATGAGCGGACTGTTTGATTTCGTTAGGGGATTTTTCGGACTTGCAAGCCCTGAGACAATTCCGGCAGATAATTACGTCCCGCAGCAGCATATTTTCACCGTTGAAACTTCTGAAGGAGAAGTGTGCAGTATTGACACCTCAGACCGCTCATCGCCATTCTACGGAACTGCATGGACAAAGATACTCACAGCCAGCGAGAACAATGACTTTGTTCGCGGACGCGCGACTTCCCGATGTGTAAGCCGCGATAACCGCTTCTCAGGCTATACAGTCAACATAGACGGCATAGAGGCATTCCTTCCCGCAAGCAAAGCCTCATGGTTTTATGATCCAGAGCATGATGCAAGCGGGAAATACATTGCACTCAGCGTAGAGAATATTTACACGAGCGGAACGAAGGCCGGGAAACTTGTCGTGAACGCATACAGGCCTATACGCTTCCTAAACAGCAGGCAAGGAAGGAAGAACTATCAGCCGGGCGGAACAGCATACGCCATCGCTATGGATTACGACAGATCATTCCTGATTTTCCCGTATCAGAAAGAGCAATATATCTACGTGCCGCTTCATGAGGCGGTTAATTTTGCGATGAGCTTAGGGCTTGGGGATAATCCTGACATGTTCACGGGGCTTTGCTGGCATCTTAGCATAAGGAGCAGGAAAGATAATAAGTGCCTTGCTTCCCCGATTGATATTCTCACGGACTAAGTTTAAAGTTTGAAGCTCCCGAATCAATGCGGAGGCTTTTTGTTTGCTCTTCACTCAAATACAAATTATTCATATCGGACACAATACACCTATGGGGGTTGTTACGATGAAGAAGAATATTGCGGCTCTGTTGGTGTTCGTCATGGTCTTTGCTCTGGCTTCTCCGTCTATGGCTGCCTACCGTACTGGCTCTGCTGCCGGTGATGGCGTGGCCTATGGTGCCGGGGGCGCGGTCGTTGGCGGCGGCGCGTATGTGGCTGTTGCGTGGCTCTTCGGTGTGGTTTGCCCTCCTGCCGCGATTGCCAGTGCTGCGATTATCGGGGGCGCGTATCTCGGCTGGTATGGCGTGACTGAGCCTGACAAGACGTTCAAGGAGGATATTGAGAGGACCGTTGGGGCTGGTGCTTTGGGTGTGACTGCCGGGATTGAGGCGGCTGCGTTGATCGAGAAGGCTGCTGAGAATGCTCTCCAGGCTGCTTTCTAGCCCTGGGGGCCTCCCTTTTGATGAGAGGAAATAAAATGCTTGAGAAAATACTATCGCCGGATAATCTCAATCTTGCTTATGCAAAAGTTGCACAGAACAAAGGAACTTACGGCATCGACGGTATGACTACTGAACAGCTCCTTCCATTCCTCGAAGCTCACGGCGAATCGCTCAGGCAGTCCCTTCTTGACGGGTCTTATATCCCTCAGCCTGTTCGTGCCGTAAGAATCCCAAAAGGAGGCGGAAAGTTCAGGACTCTCGGAATACCCACAGCGATTGACAGGTTCATTCAGCGCGCAGTCGTTCAAGTCCTCATGCCTCTATATGATGCTGAGTTCTCAGAGGCAAGCTACGGTTTCAGGCCGGAAAGGAGCGTCGAAGATGCTGTGAAAAAATGTCTGAACTACATCAACAGCGGCTTCACA
>JAFRSL010000129.1 GCA_017427625.1 Synergistaceae bacterium
ACCGCATACTTCTTCATGGTGAAACCCTCCTATCATGATTTGTGTTGCCGTTGAACCCCATATAACACATAAGCATCTCCCCCGCATTATGATATAATACACACCACAAAAGAAGAGGAGATGTGTTGTGTATTTTTTTTGCGTTAAAATCATTATAGCACACCTCCTTCTTTTGGTGTCAAATTTTAATATAAATAAAAATTTCTCTTGCCCCATCATAAAACCCCCTTCCACTTGGAAAAGCAGCAACTGACCGCGATTTTGTAATCAATTTTTCATATTTACCCCCATGATAAAATTATAAAAATTTTCAAACGCAAGGGAGATTTTCTTATGGCACACGTTTACTACGAGAGAGACTGCGACATCAACAAGCTCAAAGGAAGAAAGATTGCTATCATTGGCTACGGTTCACAGGGACACGCTCACGCAATGAACCTCAGAGACTCAGGCTGTGATGTAATCGTCGGACTCTACAAGGGCGGTAAGTCATGGCCCATAGCGGAAAAGGACGGCTTCACAGTAATGACGGTCAGCGAGGCAACAAAAGCCGCCGACATCATCATGATACTCATTAACGACGAGAAGCAGGCTGACATGTACAAGTCCGAAATGCTCCCCTATCTCACTGAGGGAAAGACCATAGCGTTCGCGCACGGCTTCAACATTCGCTACAAGCAGATAGTCGCCCCGAAAGGTGTCGATGTGTTCATGGCCGCTCCAAAAGGCCCGGGCCACACTGTGCGAAGCCAGTACGTTGCGGGAAAGGGCGTTCCTTGCCTCGTTGCGGTTGAACAGGACGCTTCAGGGAAGTGCCTCGACACAGCACTCGCTTACATCGCTGGAATCGGCGGCGCGAGAGCAGGTATCCTTGAGACGACAATGCAGCAGGAGACTGAGACTGACCTCTTCGGCGAGCAGACCGTACTTTGCGGAGGCGTTGTTGACCTTATGCAATGTGGATTTGAGGTACTCTGTGAGGCTGGATATGACCCCGTCAACGCATACTTTGAGTGCATTCACGAGATGAAACTCATCATCGACCTCGTGAACAGGGGCGGTGTCGCGGCAATGAACTACTCAATCTCCGACACGGCAGAGTTCGGTGAATACGTCTCAGGGCCTCGCGTTCTTCCTCATGAGGAAATCAAGGCCAACATGAGGAAGGTACTTCAGGACATTCAGGACGGTACATTTGCGGGAAGATGGATAGCCGAGAACAAGAACGGGCGCACATTCTTCAACTCAAAGCGCGACCAGTTGGCGAAGCACCCTATGGAGACGATCGGCAAGGAGTTACGCGAGCAAATGTTGTGGAAGGACGGTTCAAGCCTCGATGAAGTGTCGAAGTGATAACATCAAAGCCGGCGTTGAACGTACCCCTAACGTCAGCCTCTTATACGCACTCGGTCTCACTAAGGAGGAAATCTCAAGACCTATAATCGGAGTCGTAAGTTCATTCAGCGAGGTTGTTCCGGGACATATGCACCTCGACAAGATAGCTCAGGCCGTCAAAGAGGGAATTTACGCGGCTGGCGGTACTCCGATGATGTTCCCCGCGATTGCTGTATGTGATGGAATCGCTATGGGCCACGTCGGAATGAAATACTCGCTTGTATCGAGAGACCTTGTTGCTGACAGTACAGAGGCTATGGCGATTGCACACCAGTTTGACGGACTTGTATGTATTCCGAACTGCGACAAGAATGTTCCCGGCCTCCTAATGGCGGCGGCAAGGCTAAACATTCCTGCAATATTCTGCGCGGGAGGCCCGATGCTTGCGGGTCATCTAAAGGACGGACGACGTACCTGTCTTTCGCACATGTTCGAGGCTGTGGGTGCATACCATGCCGGAAAGCTCGACGAAGCAGGAGTCGATGACTACACGGAGAATGCGTGTCCTTCCTGCGGGTCATGCTCTGGAATGTACACGGCTAACTCTATGAACTGTCTCACCGAAGCAATAGGAATGTCGCTGCGCGGAAACGGTACAATTCCAGCACCATACTCGGCAAGAATAAGGCTCGCAAAATTGACGGGCATGAAGATCATGGAGCTTGTCAAGAAGAATATACGTCCCCGCGACATCATGACCGCTGAGGCTTTCAACAACGCTGAGGCTGTCGATATGGCTCTGGGCTGCTCGACGAACACGATGCTCCACCTTCCGGCAATAGCTCACGAAGCAGGCGTAACCATCGACCTCTCACACGCAAACGAAATCAGCGAGCATACTCCGAATCTCTGCCATCTTGCACCGGCGGGCGATACTTTCATGGAGGACTTGGACAGGGCGGGCGGTGTCTACGCTGTCATGAATGAGCTTGCCAAGAACGGCCTCATTAAGACAGACCTGATGACTGCAACAGGGAAGACGGTCGCCGAAAACATCGCGGGGATTGAAATTCTTGACGATGAGATAATACGTCCAGTGAGCAATCCATACTCCCCAACAGGAGGAATCGCTGTCCTTAAAGGCAACCTTGCACCAGACGGCTGCGTCGTGAAACGTTCGGCGGTTGCACTTGAGATGATGAAACACGAAGGGCCTGCGAGAGTCTTCGACAGTGAGGACGATGCAATTCAGGCGATTTATGCCCGCAAGATTAACCCCGGCGATGTCGTTGTCATACGCTATGAAGGGCCAAAGGGCGGGCCAGGAATGCGTGAGATGTTGAACCCAACGAGCGCAATCTGCGGAATGGGACTCGATACGAGCGTTGCACTGATTACGGACGGTAGATTTTCGGGTGCAACGAGGGGCGCAAGCATCGGCCATGTTTCACCGGAAGCGGCATCAGGCGGGAATATTGCGCTTGTTCACGAGGGAGACATCATCGCGATCGACATCAACAATTACAGCATAACCCTCAAAGTTTCGGACGAGGAACTTGCCGAACGCCGGAAGAATTGGACTCCCAATGAGCCGAAGATTAAGACGGGATACTTGGCACGCTACGCAAAGCTCGTAACGTCAGCGGACAAGGGAGCAATATTAGAGTAGAGAGTGAATTTCCGGATACCTTCAGCGAAGAAGCTGGGGGTATTTTTTTTTGCACATTGATAGGGTGGTTTCTTGGAGGCTGACGTATTTCAGCCCCCAAGTTTTCATGTTAACGCTTGAACGGTAATTGAAGGTACGAGTCGTAATTCCCTCCGCAATGTATGACGTGCTTTCCTTTGTTGTTTGGCTTTGCCGGAGAAGTACCCGGCATCATCGATCCAGCTTCGTCCGTAGCACTCACAACGAGCCTCAACTGTTCGCCGGTATAAATTATCAATCCTGTGGGGTACATCTCGATTTCAACGGGGACAATCTCGCCCTCCTTGAGCTTTTCAACGCGGTCAAAGCTGTGATACGGAATCTCCGGCGTTGTCTTCTCATCGTCAAGATGCCTCATCGAAACCCTAAGCCTCCCCGTACTTCCCCTATAACGAAGAATACTTCCTCCGCGCTCGGTGAGATCATGATTCCGCGCACAGTGATTCGGTATCACGAACTGCTGTAACATGTTCCCGTTCCTGTCGAGCTTGTAGAGGGAAATATAAACGTCCATGTCATCATGGCCCTCTGCCTCAACCCACAGCTTCACTTTAGGATAGCCTACAATTTCCGTCCTCTCGTTCGCCGTGTAGAGGAACGATGCAAGAGTTATCACACCCTCAGCGTCATACTTCACCGGAAAATCTGAGCCTCCCTGTTTATCGTTGAGCGTCCGGGTCATTCCGTCAAGGTACAATTTCTCGTAGGTTACGCCCGCAGGCGGGAACGATTCCGCCGTAATCCCAGTGATATTACCGCCCTCGAAATCATGAAGCGAGTACCTTACTGTCGGAGTATCCTCCCAGCCGTTATTGATGCCCTTCAGGAAGTGGTCGAAGAATTTTCGCCTGTCCTCGATGTGTTCAGCTGTGTAGAAATCCGGCCACTCTTGCCCGTCGTGAATGCGAATCCACTTTTTGCCCTCAGGAATCGCCCTCCATGCCCTGAAAGTCCCCATCGTGTGAAGCGTATTGCTGTAGCTTGCGACAACGTAGGCGGGGCAGGTTATGCGTTCGGGGTGAGCAGTCTTGTCGCGCCACAAAGCATTGTCGTAGAGCGGGTACTTCAATCCTTCGGCGGCAAGGTCCTCCCACTGAACTGGGTCTCCTTCATGTGCCTGCGAAAACTGAATGCGCGCCGCAAATCCTACGTCCGTTATTCCTCCGCGACTTATCAAATCCCTGTAGGCATCGCTGAGTCCTTCTTCGGGGTTTATGGCCGCGAGGTGTGGTGGCTGTGCGGAAGCTATGAACCACTGAGAGAAAGCGAGGTATGATGTTCCGCTCAGTGCGACTTTCCCGTTGCACCAGTCCTGAACCGCGAGCCACTCTATGAGGTCGTAACCGTCCTGCGCTTCATGTGAGCCTATTGTGTAGATTGTGCCGCCGGATTTCGTGATGCCGCGTGAGTCTGGGTTGCATACAGCGTAACCGTGAGAGCACCAATATGCGGGGTCGCTTCCCTCGAACTTCTGAAGGCCGGAGAGCTTGCTGTCTGGGATACCTATCATCGCAAAGAGGCTCTTGTAGCTTGGACGAGTTCCGTTGTCTTTACCGTATGGACTCCATGAGATTAGAACGGGGACTTTCTCGTCCGTCTTCGGCCTGAATACGTCAACACAAATTTCAACACCGTCCCTCATCTTCACGCGAACGTCCTTCTCGACGACAATCTCACATGGAAGCGGCATGAATCCTTCCTCTGATTGCCAGCCTTTGGGGAGGACGGATCTTCCCGACGCTATTTTCTGCGGACATTCGGCTTTGTACTGCTTTGACGGTTTGAATATCATCAATTCTTCGAGTTCTGACATTTCTCATTCCCCCTTAATAGTCCACTATCTCGCACAGCTTCAGCACTATTCCGTAATCCTCACGAATCACAAGATAGTTGCCTCGCACGGCTATCTTGTCGCCCTTCTTGACCTTGCTGTACTCTCCTGCATTACCGAACACGCACTATTATCTTTCTGTGCTTCATGGCTGCTCCTTACTTGCTCAGGGCATCTTTTACGGCAATCGTAAGGTCATCAATCCCGATTGTCGCTCCCGAAATCAGGTCAACATTCTCTGCATGGCCGTCCTTGTCGTACTTCACTGACTCGACTCCGTTCTTCAGCACCCAGCCCTCAAAGTAAGCGACTTGTTCCCACCAGTCTTTATTGATGGAACTCACGCGCTTGATGCCGTAATTGTCGTACTTCTCTTTGCTGTCCTCACCCTGAAGGCTTATACGGTCAAGGAGTATGCTGGTGATTTCCCCGTCCTTGAGTATAACGTTGGCGATATAGAGTCCCCATACATTGCTGTATGACGTGCCTGTCTTGACGGTGTAGCCTCCTGACTCTGTGATGCCGTCAAAAGCATTCCTCACGGCATCTGACAGTTCTGCGACATTGATGGTCGCGCCCGACAGCAAATCGGGATTCAGAGCATGGCCGTTCTTGTCCGTGCTTACAGCTTCGAGGCCGTGTTCAACAACCCAGCGTTCATAGTGGGCTACTTGTTCCCACCAGTCTTTTCCGAGTGTGCTGACCGGCTTAATACCGTAATTGTCGTGAAGCTCCTTGCTGCTCTTTCCGTTGGCAATGCGGTCAATGATGACGTTGGAGACTTTGCCGTCCTTCTCGATCACGTTTGCGATGTACAGCCCCCACTGCTTGCTGAACGAGAGTCCTGCTTTGACGCTGTAGGAACTGTCTCCAGCAAATGCCGCCGTAACAGCGAATAATGACAGTAATATTGACGCGGTTAATTTCCTTATTTCTAGTTGTCCTCCTTCGTAATGTCTTCAACCTTGTCGCCCGGACTGTGAAGCTCTGCCCTCACGACCTCCATTTTAAACACCGCAAGCAATGGATTCTCAGAAGTCCCGAACCTCTCAATCTCCATCGGTATACGGCTGAGGTAACGCTCACGTATGCCCTTGTCGTGAATCTCGCTTGCCCTCCCGTAAATGCGGATCCACTGGCCTTTACTGAAACCGAGAAGACTGATGTTAGGGTCCTCCATGAGCTGACGGTAAAACGCTTTCTCCGTCCTCGTCCCGAAATACATCACGCCGTCCTCCTCAAGTATCCTGCCTATTGGCCTCCCTGAAGGGTAATCGCCGTCAATCGTGAGAAGGTAGTAGAAACCGCATTGTTCCAAGAAATCATATGCCCTGCTCATTTCGTCAAGCACCTCCGTATTACTTCCAGTACATCAGCGATACCGTCAATGTCCTGTCCATTTGTCCATTTTTCCTGAACGGTATGGTAATTCGTCGCACTTTCCCAGTAAGAGACCTCATCGTCTGTCATGAGCCTTACGTCCGCGCCGTCAGCCTTGAGAGTCTCAATCTGCTTGTTGAACGACTCGCTCATCACCTTGCCGAGCTGTGAATACGAACTCTCCGCAGCCCTAGCGAAAGCCTCCTTGTCCTCATCACTCAAGCTCTCCCAGACTGTTTTGTTCACCGCTATGATGTACTCATGGCCGAGCCACAATTTTGGTGATGTCAGTATGTGGGGAGCTGGTTTGTGCGCGCTTATGTCATAACCGCTGTCGATGTTCACGATCAGGCCGTCAAGCCTCCCGTCATTGAGTGCCTCAGAAACTCCCGGCCCCCATGGCATCGTTACGGGTTCAGCCCCTGCGTTCGCTAGGAAATCCTTGTGCCAGAAACTCGCGCTCCTCCATCTCTGACCCTTGATGTCCTTGATGTCAGCCAACGTTTTTGCGCTGAAGAATCCGGCGGGGTATCCTGTCGCTATGAAAGCTGCGTGAATGCCGCAAGCCTCAAGCTCCTTTGCGAGTGCCGGGACTTCATCGTAGACCCTGCGGAAGAACTCGACCTGTTCCTGACCTGACGGGCCTACAGGGAAACTCTTGAAGAGCTGGTGAAGCATCAAATCCTTCATGCAGTATTCGGGGACGACAACGGCCATGTCCGCGATTCCTGCCCGCAATGTCTTCAACGCATCGTAGCCCGTTGAGATTTTCGCGTTCCAATGGGGAGTGATCTTCACCCGGCCATGTGATTCTCTTTCGACCGCCGTGAAGAATACATCGTTGAGGAATCGTGTCCGCATGTTACCCAGAGGCTCATGGTCTGAATACGTCAGCTTCACCGCGATGAAGTCATCAATAAGCGCGCAGACCTCCCTCAATCCTTCCTCCTTCATGAACGCAACATGTTCGGCGTTTGGTATGACGTGAAATCTTGCGTCGGGTAGAGCGTCGGCAACCTTCTTCCCTTCGGGGACTGGATTGGTCTTGTCGTTCTCGCCGGTAATGACAAGCGCGGGAATCGTTACCTTCTTGATGTCCGCCATGAGGTCAAAATCTATCAGCGACCCGATTATTGCGGCATCGTTCTTGTCTTTGGCCTCTGAAATTCTTTCGGGCGGGTAGGTGTCTCCTTGCCCTCTCGTGCCAATCAACACGATTTTCGAGAACAGTTCGGGGTATTTCTCGGCAGCTTTTAGTGTGATGTAGCTCCCCATCGAGAAGCCTATCACTATGGGCTTTCTCAGGCCGCAAGACGCAACCAGCCCCGCCAAATCGTCAGCGTTGTCCTCAAGCGTGAATGCTTCGGGCTTGTCAGTCTTCCCATGACCGCGAGAGTCGTAGCTGTAGACGTGATATTTCCCCTTGTAGTAGTCGAATAGGCTCGACATGTATTCTTTTGAGTAGCCTTTGCCGTGAAGTAGAATTACCGCCGGTCCTTCCCCTGCCTCCATGACCGATATGTTTATGCCGTTGACGTTCCTCAACCCCTCGCTGTCTGCAAACGCACAGCCTGCAATGAGTGCGAATATCAATGTGAGTGAAAGTACCTTCATTTCTCTGCCTCCATAAAATTTTGGGGAAACTAGCAATAATGCCAGTCTCCCCTTTTCTTTCTGCTTACGGCTTAGGCCCGACGCACTGCATGAGCGTGAAGTTGTGCTTTTCCGTGAGGCCGAGAAGTTCCGTGAGCTTTTCACGGTCGAAATTCATTCTCGTCCTTGCACCCCAGCCCTTTGAAGCTGCGAATAAGTAGACGTTCTGCATCGACAGTCCAGCGTGTGCGAATCCGCAGTTCAGAATATCGCTCGCAGGAATTGGGCGACCCTTCGGCCATTTCTCCGTGTCCTGAATGTAGAGGAGATCGACCGCTGCCTTTGCGACAAACGGCTGCCCTCCCGTCAACACACGATAATCCCCGTCCGCAACCTTCGTGATGCTGTGCCCGTCAGGATTGTACCTGAATACTCCCGACTTTGTGAACGCGAATATCACCATGTCTTGAGTGTTCATCGCTGTGGCGAAGGTGAGTTTGCCGTTGTCCCTGTTGATTCCGCCCGCCGCCCAGAGAAGGTTTGACATCTCCTGAAGCGTTAGCTCCGTGTCGACGAAATCACCCGCGCTCTGACGCTGTGCAATGGCCTCGATCACGGGAATTCCGCCGGACTTTTCGGGGTCAGGTAGCTTCACCGTTTCCCCTTCCGCCGCGAACGCTGACGAACTCACCAGCGCGACGAACAACAATACTGCAAATACTTTCTTCATTACTTTTTGCCTCCTAATGTTATTTATTGTCTCCCCACATGTGAGGAGATTAACCCCCTCGCCATTTCATGGCCCTCTCCCTCCTTGTCAGGGGGCGTAAAAGCTCCTGCCGCCCCTAAATTAGGGGAGGTGTCCTGCAAGGACGGAGGGGTTATTTACCTGTAAATTGGCTTTCCGTCCGAAAAAACAAGACTCCTCATCTCGTTACCATAAACCTTATGTTCCGCCGCCGTTGCCTCAATCTCCTTCATGTCCGCGTCAGTAAGCTCAATTCCGAGAGCGTCAATGTTGTCCTTGAGATGTTCGGGACTCGTAGTACCTGCGAGGCACATTGCGTTAGGCAGCTTCGTCAACGCCCATGCTGTCATAAGCTGGCTGAGTGATACTCCCTTCCGTTCAGCGATGGACTTCAAAGCCCTCACAAGCGGGAGATTCTTCGGGAGGTTCTCAGGCGACAATGCGGGCGAAACCATTGCGCTCGATGCCTTGCCCTCAAGAGTCCTGTCGTTCAGCAATCCATGACCCTGCACCCCGAAAACGAGTACCTTTATTCCCAGCTCTTCAGCTGTCGGAATAATGCTAGTCTCAATGCTCCTGTCGATCAGCGAGTATTCCATCTCGACCGTGTGAATTGGGTGGACTTTGTGGGCGCGCCTCAGTGTCTCAGCGTCAATCTCCGTCATTCCTATATTGCGGATATAACCTGCCTTCTTCAGTTCCGAAAGCTCGCCGATAATATCCTCAACCGGGATTTTCGCGTCCATTCTTGAGGGCTGATACAAGTCAACATAATCAAGTCCCAAACGACGGAGCGAGTATGTGAGTTGCGCCTTAATGTGGAACGGGCTGACATCGAGGCCGTAAATCCTACCGTCTGGCGCAAAAAGCACCCCGAATTTCACGGAGATAAAATACTTCTCTCTCGGTATTCCCTGAAGCGCACGACCCAAAAGCATCTCGCTTTCCCCGCACTGGTAGAAGTTCCCAGTGTTGAGGAAGGTTATACCCGCGTCAATGGCAGCATGTACCGTCGCAATCGAGCGTTCAGGGTTTCGCCTGAGCGACATTCCCATACAGCCCAGCCCTAACCTGTCAATCTTCATCTATTATTCCTCCTTTTTCCGAAGCAGCTTGTTCAAAAGCCGCATTAGTTCCTTCTTCTCGTCAGCATCAAGAACTCCCGTCAGCCTATTTTCAAGCTCATCACCGAGACCGCAGAGAGTATCCTTCATGTCGATGGCCTTCTTTGTTGGACAGAGGATTTTGCTCCTGCTGTCGTCGGGATTAACCCTGCGCTCAATCATTCCTTTCTGTTCGAGCTTCTGGACAAGCCCCGTTACAGTCGGGTTGGTCATCGAGAAGTAATGCTCAATATCGGCCTGCCTTATGTTCTTCTCTGGGTTCATGAGAACGTACTTCAGTATCTTGAACTGAGAATGCGTGAGGTCGTAAGGCTCAAGAATAGGATTAGAGAGCTTGTCGATCTCAAGGCTCAACTTCTTGATGAGTATTGCGATTTTGTCAGAGTGATTAGTCATCATATATGCAACATTCTCTCTGCGTTTCCGTGAGCGATTAACTCTTTCTGTTCCTGAGTGAGATTCGAGTTTGCAATGAATATGTAGACGTTAAGCGTGATTACTCGCATTTTTGCCTCCTGCTGGGATTGTTGATTTGATGATAATATAGGAAGCTATGAATGTCAACAGTTAAAGAAAAACCCCCGCATTCTTACGGGGGCTTGAAGTCTTTATCGTGAGCCTAAATGTTTCCTGAAGAACTCCTCCATCGTGCGGTAGAAGTCAAAGCGATTCTCCTCGTTGCGGAAGCCGTGTCCCTCGTTGTCCTTCACCATGTAGACGACATCTTTCCCAGCCTTACGGACTGCCTCGACAATCTGGTCTGACTCGGCCTTGTTGACTCGCGGGTCATTCGCTCCCTGTGCAACGAAAAGCGGAATCCTTATGTTCTCAGCGTGGAACACAGGCGATACCTCCGTCAAAAGCTCTTTGTCTGCCGACGGGTCTCCTATCATCTCATGCTCCATCTCAATGAACGGCCTCCAGTATGGCGGAATGCTCTCGATCAGCGTGAAGAGGTTTGACGGCCCGACGTAGCTCACAGCGCAGGCATATAAGTACGGCGTGAACGTTGCGCCCGCAAGAGCAGCGTATCCCCCGTAGCTTCTTCCGTAAATCGCAAGCCTTGAATGGTCGGCAATACCTTCGTTGACCGCCCACTGTACTCCGTCCGTAACGTCGTCCTGCATTCTCTTTCCCCACTGCTTGAAGCCCGCCTGCCAGAACGCTTTCCCGTAGCCCGTTGAGCCTCTGAAGGTCACCTGCAAGACAGCGATTCCCCTGTTCGCGAGGAATTGTGCCTCAGAGTCGAAACCCCACACGTCCCTCGCGCTTGGGCCTCCGTGCGGTAT
>JAFRSL010000010.1 GCA_017427625.1 Synergistaceae bacterium
TGTATCATTCTCTGTTGTATATGGTCTTGATCTTATAGCTTTTAACTCATTAACGCGCCTTCTAAGCTCAGCTGCTTCTCTCGGAGTAAACCCGTTAAGGTCTAACGATGACAGCCTCACTTCCTGTTTTCTTACGGCCTGACTCATGAGTGCGCTTACGATGGCGGACGCGGGCAGCCCAATATCCTTGCAGAGCTGTAGAAATTCCTCCTTCATTTTTTTGTCTAGCGTTACTGTGAGTTTTGCTTTCTCTCTGACTTCTTTAGCTTTCATGTTTTCACCTCCCTATACAAAAAAGCGGGACTCCCACACTCGGAAATCCCGCTTTAATGTTATTCAGATATTCGTTAATGCACTTGTTCAGATTAGAAGTTTACTGATGTCCTGAACCTTACGATGTCGTCCTTTGTCTCGTCCTCGTTGGTCGCAGCAGGAAGATCGCTGTCAACATGTACGTAGTTGAGACCCATTGTCGTTGCGTCGTTGAGCTTGTACTGGATACCTACACCAAGCTCATAGGGCTTTGAGTTCTCCCACCAGTATTCACCTGTATTGGTGTTTAGAGCAAGAGTTGTGTCGGAGATCTTGTAGCCGTAGTAGAAGATGTGAGTTGCCCACTTGTCGTTCCACTCCTGGCCGAGTACGACTCTCCAGTAGTCAACATCATAAAGCACCTGAGGACCGCTGTGGAATGAACTAAGCACTGTGCTCTCGCTGGGGAATATTGTGCTGATTCCCTGAGGAGTCCAGAAGCCCCTGCCGTACTGGCCGTATTCAAGCCATACGCTGGTGAACTTCAGAGCGTCCTGCTTCACGTCAATGATTGCTCTCCAGTGGTTTGCTGAATCTTCCCAGCTGTTTCCGTCGCGGATACCGTAGCCGTAATCTCTCCAGCCTACTGTGCCTGCTGTCGTGTCAGTGTAGACATACTCAGCATCGATCTTCTGATGATAGAACGAACCCTTGACTGCGATGTTCTCGTTGAAGTTGAAACGAAGTCCCGCGAATATCGTCCACAAGTTCTTGAAGTTCCTGTCGCCGTCCCAGTTAAGTACTAAGCCCTGCTGAGCAGCGATAGCATCATCCCTCATTCTAGGAGTTGTTGATGAGTTGTCGCCGAGGAACAGCTGGCCGCCGAGATCAAATCCTACGTTCTCTGTGAACTGGAACTGCCCCATTGCGAAGAACTGCCACGAATATGCGTTGACCGGGTTGTATAAGTTGTATATATCGCCCGTGAGCATGTTGTACTCGATTGTTGAGCCTTTGAACCTGTTAGGCATTCTGTCGCTGTGCGAAATGTAGCCGATGAAGTTGCCCATTCCGAAGTTCTTCTCAAGAGCAAATCCGATCTCTGACGTGTCGGTAAGCACTGAGTCGCCGCCTGTCCAGCTTCCGGTCTCTTTGATTGAAGGTCTGTAAGCCGTGTCAACATCATAGAGGAAACGTCCTACTGTGAGCCTTGAGTCCATGAAGAACGGCATTGTTACATAGTACCTGTCAAAGAATGCGCTGTGATCGTTGTTGTTGGTGAAGCCACTGTTCTCTACGATATCATCATTACGAAGCCTTGCGCGGAAGAAGAACTCATCGTTCTCACCGAATGTACGCTCAAAGTACAATCTTGCGTTATCGAAGTAAATCATTGAGTCCGGTGCTTCGGTGTATGAGCTTTCTGCCTTCCTGTACTTGACATCAAGCACTAACGAACCGTGAATGTGCCAGCCGCCGAGTCTGCTTTCGAGTACTGCGACTCTCTCGTCAAGCTCATCAACTCTTACGCCGAGTGCTTCAAGCTCGTCTTTGAACTCAACAACGAGTCTCTTGAGCATTTCGACATCCTGCTTGCTTGCCTTTGTCATGTCAACAACTGCCAACGCTCTGGCTAATGCTGATGCCATCTCGTAACGTGTTGTCTGCTGCTTGCCCTTATAGAGGCCGTCAGGATAACCTGAAAGGATTCCGTGAGCTGCAAGCTGTCCGATTGCGTCATAAGCCCAGTGGTTCATCGGTACGTCCATGAACGGGTTAGTTGCCGACATGGCCGGGGCTGCAAGTGCTGCTACTGCTACAATAGCTAATAATGCTGCTATCTTTTTCATTACGAATAACCCCCTTATGAAATTGTCAATACACTTTATCGTCTGGCGCACTCAGTCTTAGTTAATAAGCCCTGAATCTGCGGGGGGTTTTGAAAGTTGCCTTGTTTCCTTTCACGACCTCTTTGCAGTTCACAGAGGCTTGAAAATACATCTGACCTTCTGCGCTTTCCCGCAATTAACTCCTTTCCTTAATGGCTGAACGGGGATTCATTGCATCTCCTTTCTTTGCCGTCTGGTTTAACGAGTTGTGCGTTTTTTGACGATTTCCTACTAGGTATTTCCCGTAGGACGGTGCATATGATACAACAACGATTTATTTTTACCATACGTAATTCTACGTATATTTCAAACCTGTAATTAACGCAATGATTTTTACATAGATTATGCAGGAATAAATTTGAGCGGATAAAGTCTTGTGATGAGCGGTAACAGTCAATTTTTCAGAAAGCGATTTTGACTCCTCTTCTATTATGTTCCCTTGTGATGAAATACCCCCCTTCCACTGCGTTCCTTCCCCCTAATTTAGGGGGGATACCGTTCACGGAGGGGGGTAACGTCTCGCAAGAAGATTTAGAGCAGAAATTTCAAAAATTATGATGAGATTAATTCCGGCTGTGCTAAAATACTTCAAGTTTTCAAACATTATGAAAGGAAGTTTTTTAACATGGCAGATATAATCGGACTCACCTGCACACAGTGCAAACGCCGCAACTACACAACAACCGTCAACAAAAAGAAACAGGCAAAGAAGCTCGAACTCAAGAAATATTGCAAGTGGTGCAACGCTTCAACGCTCCATAAAGAATCAAAGTAGTGTTGCCAAAAGATTAACACTGTTGTAAAATTCAGCCCGTAATTTTCACGCAGGTCCGTGGCTCAA
>JAFRSL010000130.1 GCA_017427625.1 Synergistaceae bacterium
CTCTTGGACGTAATTCAGTGCCTCGAATGCAAGACCATTGATCAGCGACGCATCGCCGATGAATGCAATGACGTTCCTCTTTTCGCCGAGAAGATCGCGTGCCTTAGCGTAACCCAAAGCTGCCGAGATTGACGTGCTTGAGTGCCCCGTGTTGAAGTGGTCATATGGGGACTCATTCCTTCGCGGGAAGCCTGAGATCCCATCCTTGAGCCTGAGAGTGTGGAATTTGTCGAACCTGTCAGTGAGAATCTTGTAGGGGTAAGACTGATGGCCTACGTCGAATATTATCCTGTCGTTGAGTGGGTCAAAGACCTTCAGCATCGCAATGGTAAGTTCGACGACACCCAGCGATGAGCCTAAATGCCCACCGTTCTTCTTTACGGTTTCAATGATAACTTCCCTCACCTCGTCAGCAAGCAAGGGAAGTTTATCATCGTCAATATCAAGTAAATCCTTGTGAGTAAATCCTGTCTTCAGAAAGTTCATATCCTAGTCGAAACGCCTGAACTCATAGGCGGCGAACTGTGCAATAAGCTGCAGCGAAGCAAGCTGTGAACGATCGAGCGCAGACCTTCCTTCCGTTCCCGAACCGAGAGCGATGATTCCGACAAGCGAGTCATTATCGCAGATTGGGAAAATGTATTTCGCCGATGACTCTTTGAGGGCATCTTTCCACGGGCAGCCTGCAAGTCCCCATGACTTGAAGATAGAATCAGGACTCATTTCCGCGAGGTCGTAATGAGATTCTGAGACGCTTGCGGATTTCACCGGGCCTTCTGGAGACGGAAGAAGTGTCGGGTCAGCCTCAGCCTTTATGTGTCCTCTTCGCTGTCCAGAGATGGTGTAGCCTTTTCTGGATTTGTTCCACGAAGCTAGGATACAGTTCTGCATTCGGCACTGCTCCATGAATATGTCAACAAGAAGCGAGAAGAATCTCCCCTTGTCCTCAGCACCGCGAAGAACTTTCAGGACGTTCGACAGCGAAAGCACCGTAAATTCTCCGGCGGAAATTGATGCCTCAGCCTGCCTTGACTGTGCGCGGAGATTATTTATTGCGATTGCGCGGACTGCGAGGTTCCCCAAGAGTTCGAGGAAGTTCATCGTCTGGTCATCGGGAAGTTCCTCCCACTGAATGAGGCAGAAGAGTCGGCAATCACCTTCAGCGACAGGAAGGACTACCTCAGCGGGCGAGTCGCTCTTTACGACAATGGGGGTCGGCGGAAGTATCTGCGATGCGTAGATGCCTTTGCGTTCGGGAATGTTGTCGGCCTTTCCGTTGAAGACGGTGAGATAGCTTCCCTCGTCCCTGAGAATCACGATTGATTTCGGGAACAGGCTCTCTTGAAGAACGTCAGCAAGGAACGACGCGAAATACTGCAATGGCATAGGCTCGAAGATTGACGCGAGGGTGCTTTTCGTGGCGAGTATCATGTATGAGAGGCGCGATAATTTCTTCTCTGTGTCGGAAATTTTGCGCGACGTCTCCCATAGCATGATCAGTCCGGCGTAAGGCTTCAATTCCGCGATGAATGATGCGGGACTTTCGGGCTTATCCTTGAGGAGTATATAAAGCTCCCACTGTGAGCCTTTGATTCTGACGGCTTCGGCTTCTTCTGAATAATCAAGCTCGAAGGCTTCTTTAGCGACTGATTTCGTGAACAACGTTGAGATTTTGTCCTCAAGGGTCAGCGATGAAGGAACGAGTCCCGCCGCATCTATGACATTGAGGAGACCAGGAACTCCGGGTTCTGCGATTACTGCTTTGATGTTACTGGCTGTGAGAAAATCTGTTAATGTTTTCACAGCTCCTCCGTTAATGAGGAAGTCTATCCGGTTATAAAGTTCATTGATATTTTCAGGCATGGTGAAATTGATACACCTCCGGGAAAAATTTTATTGTGATTATTTTATCGCTTTTTCTAATTAAAATCGTATAATATTGAGCTGAATTATTCCAACAAATGAAAGGCGTTGTAAAATAATGATCGAAGTACATCGTTTGAACGGCGAAGCATTCCTGTTAAATTCCGACATGATTGAAACAATAGATGTAACGCCGGATACAGTATTGCGACTTCTTAACGGTCATCGTTACGTAGTGAAAGAGAAGGTGAAGGACGTTTACAGGAAGATAATAGCGTTCAGGAAAGCAGCGGGATATACCTGCATAATAGCGAATACAGCAGATGAGTCAGAATAATACAACGTCAGGGGTGCATACATTTTGGATTTAACGAGTCTCATAGGATTTATAGCGACATGGATACTGGTTGTAGCGTCAATGGCATCAGGCGGAAACATCGGAGCATATTTCGACGTTCCTTCATTGATGATCACAATCGGAGGAGCAATCGGAGCGACAGTAATCTCCAATCCCGGAGCGCGTCTAAAAGCAATGGGCGGCTGCATGAAGACCGTATTTATGTTCCAAGAGCCTGACCTTGTCGGAATGGTGCAGATGATAGTGAGCTTTGCGGAGAAGGCTAGACGTGAAGGTCTCCTCTCACTTGAAGCTGACGTTGCAGAAGTTGACAGCGACTTCATGCGGAAAGCCATTCAGCTCGTAGTTGACGGAACAGACCCCGAATTAGTGCGGGCGATACTAGATACTGAGATCGGGAACTTCGAGGACAGGCACAGCGGGAACAAGGCAGTTTTCGACAACCTGACGGAGTTTGCGCCGTCCTTCGGAATGATAGGGACGCTTATCGGACTCATCGCAATGTTGGGTAACCTTTCGGACGTTAACGCGCTTGGTCCCGGAATGGCGGTCGCACTCATAACAACGATGTACGGCTCAATGATGGCAAACATGTTCGGTTCACCCATAAGCAAAAAGCTTGCGGCACGTTCGGCGCAGGAAGTGAAGGCAATGGAGCTTATGGTTGAGGGAATTTTGGCGATACAGGCCGGAGAGAACCCGCGAATCGTTGAGGAAAAGCTGAAGGTTTACTTACCCCCCGCAATGCGCGAGGCTTTCAATCAGGAGGAGGGCTAAACTATGGCGCGTCAGAAGAAGCCGGAAGAACCCGGACTTTCCGCACCGTTCTACATGGGTACATACGGGGACATGGTTACGCTTATATTGTGTTTCTTCATATTGCTGTTCGCTATGTCCTCGATTGATTCGCAGAAGTTCCAGAAAGCATTGCTGTCGTTGCGCGGCTCATTGGGGGTACTCAAGGGCGGCGTAACGACAGAAGAGTCGACCGATCCCAACCGTAGCGGTGAAGTAGGAACGAGTCCGGGCGCAAGCGAGAGGGTTGAAATCGACACGAGGCATGTAGCATACACGCTAAATTCGTTCCTTCGCTCTGAGAATTTGACGAGGGACATTCAGGTTTCAATAAACCAGCGTGGGGTTGCTGTCTCAATAAGCGATCAGTTCATGTTCATGCCTGGAAGCGCGGAATTGAGGCCGGAAGGTCGCCGGGCACTCTTCAAGATTTCGGAGCTTGTGAGGGACAGAGTGCCATTCGCGGCGGTTGAAGGGCATACTGACTCGGGTGTTCTTAGGGGAGGAATTTACCGCGACAACTGGGGGCTTTCGGCAATGAGGGCAGCGGCAGTTGCGAGCTATATGCAGACTGAGGGAGGATTTGACCCCGTGAAGCTACAGGCTACGGGCTTCAGTTCTGCACAGCCGATAGTCCCTAATGACACGAGCGAACACAGGGCACTCAACAGGAGAGTCGAGATCGTGTTCTTGTCGCAGTACCCGAAACGCTAAAGGAGGAGATGTAGAGTGCAGTTTACGGCGTGTTACAGGAAGTTGGAGCATGGATATATGGGGAAGCTGCTGGAATGGCCGGGCGTTATTACGGAGGGCGATGACCTGGATGACTGCCGTGAATGCCTTATAGATGCCGCTAAAGAAATGGCACTCACCTATTACGAGGAGGGGCTTGAGATTCCACAAGCAACCATAATAACCGAGCCTTTATCGCTTCCTCTTGAAGATAAATCGTGCTTTGAGAATCACAGCGGACTTCATGACATATTAACCGATGGGAAAGGGAAGTATGTAACACTGAAACAGGCAGAAGAGTTCGACGAATATACTGTCAATGAACTCTGCAAGGAAGCGGGAGTTCCAGACATATTGGGTGAATAACGATGAAAATAGTTGCAGACCTTCACACACATACGATAGTGAGCGGCCATGCTTACGGGACAATCCGTGAGATGGCTGCTTCGGCGGCTGAACGGAAACTCTCAATGCTGGGGATAACTGAACATGCCCCGGGAGTCCCCGGCACTGCTGACCCGCTCTACTACGGCAATATCTCGGCTGTACCGCGTGAGCTTTACGGGGTTAAAATGCTGTTCGGCTCGGAAATTAACGTGCTGAATGACGGAACGCTATCACTTTCTCAGGAATACATTGACATGCTGGACTATGCTATTGCCGGGATACACACGATCTGCTACGAGAATGAAGAGGTTGAAGGCAACACGGATAACTTGATTTCCTGCATGAAGAATGACAAGGTATGTTTCGTCTCGCACCCTGATGACGACCACACGCCATTGGACTACGAACGCCTTGTGATTGCGGCGAAGGAGTATCATGTTGCTCTCGAGGTGAACAACAGCTCATTCAAGAAGCCAGACAAGCGTCTGAACTGCGTGGAAAATTACAGGAAGATGCTCGGTCTCTGCATGAAGCACAGAGTCCCCGTGATAATAAGCTCAGATGCACATGACCCAAGCTGCGTTGGAGATTTCAGTTTGGCCATAGACTTGATTGAACGATGCAATTTTGACACAAGCCTTGTCTTGAATACGGACGTTGATAAAATAGAGGAATTTATCGGATTTTCACACAGGGAGGATTCATAAACGTGAAGCGCATACTAATTTTCGCAGTGGTAGGACTCGTAATGTTCGGAGCAGGCTTCGGAGGCGGTCTGATTCTTGGCCGGACAATGGCACCCGAAGACACCAACGCCGTCGGCACAGCAAAAGTCGTCAAAGATCCCGGCCCCATTGTCTCAATCGGTGAGTTCACCAGCAACCTCGCAGGAGCAGGAAGGCACGTCATAAGCTTCGGACTCTCTCTTGAGCTTACCGAAAAGGAAGGCGCGGCCGCTCTCATTCAGACACCCGGCTGGCTCATGAGGATACGCAACGAGGTCTTCATGCTCGTTAAAGACAGAATTTACGACGACCTCACAAGCGCGGAAGGAACATTGCAGTTCGCCGGCGACATTAAGCGTTCACTCAACCGAATGCTTCCTGATGTTGGCGGTGAAGCCCCGATAGTCAACGTTCTTTTCGAGAGCATAGTCTTACAGTAAGAGGCTAAGGAAAGATGCCCGACGTATTATCACAGGACGCTATTGATGCGTTAATGAAGCAAATCTCAGGCGGCGCGAACATTGACGAAATCGCCGCTAAGGCTGACGAATACGCGAAACTCAAAGTTTACGACTTCAAGCGTCCCGACAAGTTCAGCAAAGACCAGCTCCGCGCTATCCAGATGATTCACGAGTCGTTTGCCCGCCAAATGACTACGGTACTCTCAACGCTCATACGCTCAATCGTGTCGGCGGAAATAGCTTCGGTTGAACAGCTCGCCTACGAGGAGTTCGTGAACTACATGGTTCAGCCCACAGTCATCGGCCTCATCGAGATGCACCCATTTGAAGGCTCAATGCTGATCGAGATCAATCCTGCGCTAGTCTTCACGATTATTGACAG
>JAFRSL010000131.1 GCA_017427625.1 Synergistaceae bacterium
TCTCGAAACCGAACGTGAAACGCAAAGCACTTCCGACAGACGCGCGTCCGAAAAGCGAGAACGTTATTCCTATCACTCCGGCTAAAAGCCCCTTCCAAACGTTCTTGCCCGTCATTGAGCCTATCATAGTGAGAGCGAAGAGGCATATTGCGAAATATTCCTGCGGGCCGAATTTCAAGGCCACCTTCGCTAACTGTGGCGCAATGAATATCAACGCCAGAATCGAGAGAACCGTGCCCAAGAACGAGTAGAATATTCCTATTCCTAGTGCCTTTCCTGCCTCGCCTCTCTCAGCCATAGGTGCGCCGTCAAATGTTGTTGCCACCGATGAAGGAGTGCCGGGAATCTTCAGAAGTATCGCTGAAATCAATCCCCCCGATGTTCCGCCGACGTAAAGAGCAATCAGCATCGCAATCCCGTTCAGCGGACTCATTCCGTAAGTGAGCGGAAGGCACAGAGCAACAGCCATTGTTGACGTGAGGCCGGGAATCGAACCGAAAACTATTCCGATGACCACTCCGAGAAAGCATAAGAATATTGTCATCGGGTCAAGAACTGAAATGAGTCCTTCAAATGCTGCGGTTGACATTGATTCGGCCTCCTTTATCCGAAAATTACGCCTTCGGGAAGAAGAAGCGAGAAGGCATTGACGAACAGGGCATTAACTGCCAGCGGAACAACTACAGCTAATACCAAGAATATCACGATGTTCTTCGTCGTCCTGAGTTTTGCAGGAACGAACAGGAGCATCTGAATGATCAGGTAGAGCATTGACGACACGGTGAAGCCGAGAATGTTCAGAAGGTAAATATATGCGAAGAGAAGCACGATTGTCAGGAGGAAGACTCCTAGATTGATACCGAGTTCCTTCACACCGTCATCACGAGTTCTAAGCTCTTTCACCAAGAGACAAACGCTGAAGACGATCCATAGCCCAGTACAGAGCTTCGGGACAAAATCGCTGCTCTGCCCCAAAGCTGTATCAGTGTCGATACTTCCCGCGCTTATGAAAAGCACAACTCCCACAAGCAAGAGGAAAGCATCAACGGCGAGTTCTGTTAGCTTTTTCGTGCCCATGACTATAATTTCCCCGTGAGATTGACCTTACCGAGAAGCTCGTCAATGTCCGCGTAAATCTTCAAGCCTTCTCCAGTTCCCTTGAAGAACGGACGCTGATAGTAGCTGCTGTAGATTTTCCCCTGATACTCTGCATCATTCTCTACGATGTCCTTCACTGCATCCGTGAAAGCCTGAACCAGCTCGGGGTCAGTGCCTTTCGGGAAAGCGAAGAAGTAGTAGAACGGGAGCTTGATCGTCTCGTAGCCCTGATTGTGAATGGCTTTGATGTCGATTTTGTCAGCCTCATTCACGAAGTCATTTTCGCCGTCCATTGCAAGGGCAATCAAATCACCCTCTTCGATGTAATCCTTGACGCTTCCGTAAGCCGAAAGAATCACATCGACATGGCCTCCGACGATTGCAGCGAGACGGTCAGCAGCACTTCCTGCATCGACCACTCTAAGCTCAAAGCCTGCCGCTTTCATCTGCATTGCGATTGCGTATGAAGTTGCGCCGGTCTGAGCAGCCATCTTCAGTTTGTTGGGATTGGCCTTCGTGTAGTCGTAAAGCTCCTGAAGCGTCTTGATTCCCAAATTCGCCCTCACTGTTAAGACGTTGCCGATATTCTCAGCCCCGATGCACGAGAACGAATATTCCTCGAAGCCATAGTTTGTCGTTCCGCAATGCTTGTTGACGAGCAACGCTGTGTGATAGAACAGCACAGTTCCGCCGTCCTTCTTTGCATCTTTGACGCGCCTTGTCCCGACTGCTCCGCCGTTACCGTTGACGTTTGAGACGACGAAGTTGGGAGAAAGTTTCTTGCTGAGTTTGTCCGCAAATAGCCTCGCGTTGAAATCCGTATCTCCGCCAGCACCGGCAGGAACAACGATCTCAACATTTCTCGGCCATGAAACATCAGCCGAAGCTATGCACGACATCAACATGACTGCAATAACGGACGACAAAAGAACCAACATTAACTTCTTCATGAATTATTACCTCCAATACGAATAAAAAGCTGAAAAGTATCACTACAATAACCACTGCGCGCGAATTTTGCGAAAGGCTTTACACGCTCCCTTCTATGTAAATTTGGAATTTGACTTGTGTGGTATGGTACACTAACTTCGCTTTGAAAGTAAAATTAACGTTTCTAATTTTCATCATTAACGTTTCTAATTAACGTGCCCATATACAAAAACCCGGAACGTTCTCACTCCGTCCCGGGCATTTGTTGTTCTCTTTAGTCGGTGAGGTATCTTGCTATTAGGTATACAGGCGTGCAGCTCCAAGCGTGGCAGTAACTGTTCACGATAGGGCTTCCGTAAGGTGAATATTCCGGCCTGTCGGGATCAAAAGCCTCCCAGAATGTATCCGCTCCAAGCTCGATCATCTTCCCCCAGTAATCCTTCATGAGCTTCACAGCCTCATCTCTCAGTCCTCCCTCAAAGAGTGCCTCCGCTATGCAGTGGTACATGTAGGGAGTCGCAATGTCCTTCACGGGGAAAAGTTCGCTCACCATCGTGCGGAGAATCTCTCTGTTCTCGTCATCACTCATGACATGTGCCAGTACCATCCATACCTGACTGGCTATGTTGTACTCGTTCCCGTTCGTAAGGAATAATTTTCGCGAAGGATCATAGAGCTTCTCCCGCGAATAACGAATCATTCTCTCCATCGCATCACGGTAACGCTGAATGTCATCGTCGCCCGCGATTTCTGCAAGTGCTATGAACTGTCGGAGGACATATATCGTCTCAGCCTGCCCCGCAGTATCCTTGTTGAACCCGTTTGACCAGTCCACGAAAACAGGGTAATCCTCGTCCGTAATGAGCTTCCCATCACTGTCAACCATCTTCAATGTGATGTCCATCTGCCTCTTGCAGACCGGGTAAAGCTCGCGGACTATCTCAGTGTCAGGGTGAGCGTTGTTGAGGTCGTAGAGTACGGAGATGAAGAACAGGCTGTACTCGAAAAGGAACGTATCATCGGGGACATTCTCAGGGCGCGTGAAGACGTTTGCGCTGATCTTGCCCTCCTCAGTGGTCATTCCTGCGAAAAGATAGAGGCATCTCTTCACCAGCTCAACATTGTCGAACGTCGCGTAATTCGCCAACGCCTGAAGCCTCAAGTCCCCAAGCCACAATCTCCTGTCGCGTTTCGGGCCGTCCTCGAAAACATCCTGCATACATTCCGCAAGAGTCTTAACCCCGACGCTGTATATCCGCGAAAGAAGCTCATCATGAATCTCCGGAATCTTCATGGCCGACCAGTCAGCAGAAGATTCGCAGACAGCCTCAGGATTCGAGAACACAGCCTGCCATTTCGGGGAAGTGTCGATAACCTCAATCTCAACGTAACGGAAGCTATATCGTCTCGGAAGCTCAAGTTTTGCGGGAAGCTCGTCAATGTGTACGAACTCTTCCTGAATCCAGCTCCTCGAAAGCCACCCGTCATAGTCCGCGCTCTTTGCCTCAATCTCCGCAGGCATCTCAGCAAACTTCAGACGTATGTACAGCGGTGCGTCCATCGGTGAGCCTGTCTGATTGATGTTGACACTGAAGCGTCCCACAACATGCTGCCCGAAATCAAGAATGATCCTGTCCCCGCGTTTCAGCCCCGTCTTTGGAAGTTCATCGAGACTCATGGCCGAGTCCTTAACCCACACGCCGTTGAGCTTTGAGGGGTCATGAGTGATTTCCACGAGCCTTGAGGGCTTCAAGGTACTGTGATGAATCGTTGGGCGATAATGTTCTGCCTTCGACAAAAATTTCTCGTCATGAAGAAACTTTATGTCTGTGTTGACTTGAAACGTGAATGCCATTTACGCTGCACCGTTCCTTCTCTTCTCCAAGTCTGCCTGAATCTGCGGGAACTGTCCATCGAGTTTGTAGAACGACATCGTTACCACCGAGCAAACAAGCAATATCATCGGGATATAGAGATACATTGCCTTTATTGCCATGAGTGCGTCCGCAGTCTGTGTCTCTGCCTCAGCGTTGTATGCGCCCCAAGCGAGAAGCATTCCTCCGAGACCGCCCGCGAGTGCCTGAGCAACCTTGCCCAAGAAGCCGTTGACCGATGAAAGCAATCCCGCCGCCTGAACGCCCGTCTTCCATTCGCCGTAGTCAACTGGGTCAGCCTGCATCGAGAAGTATATGCTCTCTTTCACTCCGTATCCTGCCGCCGATATGAACGCTCCGATTACGATGATGCTCGTGTTCATTCCCGCGATCCATATTATAGCGAGGCCCGCAAGCTGTACGAGTGCTGAGACGGAATAGAGATTACGCTTCCCGAGTCTCTTTGCGAGGAACGGGACTGTGAGATTCGCTACCATTGGTACCATCGTCATTATTGTTGCGACGAGTGAGGTGAGTGATGTGCTTCCGATGTAGTACTTGTAGTAGTAGATCAAAGCTGCTGACTGAATGAAGAAACCCGTCCACATGAACATGATATTCAGTGCAAAGAGCTTCCACGGGGTATTTACCGCGAGAGAACCTACAGCCTCCTTGAGTGATACGCTCTTGCCGGAATCCTGAAGGTTGTTCTCACGCACAAGAGCGAATGTCAGGAAGAAGCACAATGTCCCTATCACACCGAACACTCCCATAACGACACGGAAGCCAAGAACTTCGTCGCCGTTGCCGATGTAGTGAACCATGCTCAACGCGGTAGCCGAAACTATCGTTGCCCCCAAGAACGCAAGGAACTTCCTCCATGTTGCAAGGACTGTGCGCTCGTTCATGTCGTCGGTCATTGCCGGAAGTATCGAGGCCAGCGGGATATTTACGACCGTGTACATGAATGACAGGAAGATGTACGTGATGTAGGCGTAAGCGAGTTTTCCTTCGGGCGAAATGTCAGGCACTGTGAACGCCAGGAATGCCGACAGCGCAAAGGGTATTGCCCCGAACAAGAACCAAGGGCGGCTCTTTCCCCAGCGTGAATGCGTCTTGTCGATCGCGTATCCCACGAGTACGTCCGTGATGCCGTCGATTATCCTGCACACTACGAACATCGTTGCTATTGACGCGGCATCAAGCTTCATTACGTCGGTGTAGAAGTAGAGGAGGTACAGCGAGATTACCTGCCATATGAGATTACACGCGAAGTCCCCCATTCCGTAACCGAACCTTTGACGGTACAACATGCTCTTCGATAAAGCTATACTGCTCATGAATATTGCCTCCTGTATTGAGTTTTACATGTTTTTGATGATGCTGGTATGATAGTTGAAAACATGTTCCCTGTAATGTGGCACAAAACGCGGGGCGATTGACTTTTCTTGCAGGAGGTTATAACGATGACAGACATGAATGACGACGAAATATTTTATCGCGACTATTTCAACGCCTCAAAGAATCCGGCAGCCTTGAAGAAATTTCTGGCGGGCGTGAATATCCCTGACGCTCGCAGAAGGCACCTGATTATCCCCGACCTCCTCCCTGAAAGCATACCCTACCACATGAATGACGAGGAATATTTTGCCGCCGATGATCCCCGCAACGTATTCATCACTCCTCACAACAGGTACACTCCTGCATTCACGCACAGACATGTATTCTTCGAGATTGCATACGTGTATTCGGGACATTGCACCCAGAACATAGGAATGAAACGCATCAGCTTCAAGGAGGGTGATATGGTCTTCATCGCGCCGGGAATATGCCACACTATGGAAGTTTTTGACGACGAGTCGATAGTCTTCAACATTCTCATACGAAAGGGGACGTTCCACCAGATATTTTTGCCGTTAGCTAGGGGTGATGATATTCAGAGTCAGTTTTTCCGCGAGGGGCTCTACAATTCGCACAGGATAGAATACCTCGCCTACCACACAGGTGAAAGCAGGAAGGATTTTATACGGAGGATATACGCTGAACAGAGGACGAACGACAACTACTCCGACCAGATAATGATCGGCATGATGATAACGATGACGGCTGAAATAATGCGGAACTTCAGCGGGAAGATGAGCTGTTCATATTCTGATGAGACTGTCGAGAATGATGAGGGATTTTCTGTGTTGGGATACTTGCAGGAAAACTTCGAGTCTCTAAGCTTGTCTGAGATGGCGAGGCACTTCGGATTTTCTGAGTCCCAATGTTCGCGCCTCATCAAGAAGACCACAGGAATGACACTGAGTGACTGGAAACGTATAATCCGGGTCAGGCGGGCTGAAAATATGCTCCTCAACACGGACAAGACAGTGGCGGAAATCTCGCTCGAACTAGGCTACGAGAACACTGAGACATTCATACGGCTGTTCAGGAAAGTGCTTCACGTTACACCAGGTGAATATAAAAGGTTGACAAAATCGTAGGGTAAGGAGTAAAATTCCTTTCGTTGCGTTCCACCATAGCGCAATCGGCAGCGCGGATGACTGTTAATCATTAGGTTCCAGGTTCGAGTCCTGGTGGTGGAGCCAAATTCTTCCCCAAATATTTCCCAACATTATCTCAACAGGTTTGATTCCGTAGCTTCATGTTTGCATGTTTTAGCCTTCGTTCATTTATGAGGGTTGATTTTGCGTTGATTGAGATGTAATCTTTCGCGCGAAAATAATACGGAAGTGAGACTCAAAATATGCTCATCAAAACAGTATTAGTGATATTGTTCTTCGGTGTCATGATAGGCATCGGCCTCTACTGCCGCAAGCATTCAACCGACGTAAGCGGCTTCGTTCTCGGCGGGCGTGCTGTAGGCCCGTGGCTAACGGCTTTTGCTTACGGGACAAGCTACTTCTCTGCGGTCGTCTTCGTGGGATATGCGGGACAATTCGGCTGGCGTTACGGAATCGCAGCGACTTGGGCGGGACTCGGAAACGCTTTCATCGGCTCGCTGATGGCTTGGGCTGTTCTAGGAAGGCGCACCAGAATCATGAGCCAGTACCTCAGCAGCGCAACAATGCCCGACTTCTTCGGCAAGAGATTTCGCAGCGATGCCCTCAAAATTGCAGCGTCGGTGATTTGCTTCATCTTCCTCATTCCATATACAGCGTCGCTCTACAACGGATTGAGCCGCCTCTTCGGAATGGCGTTCAGCGTCGATTACTCGGTCTGCGTAATCGTCATGGCCATTTTGACGGGGATTTACGTCGTCGCGGGCGGATACATGGCAACGGCAATCAACGACTTCATTCAGGGAATAATAATGTTAATCGGGATCGTCGCGGTAATCGTTGCGGTTCTTGAGAGCAAGGGCGGACTTTCGGAGGCTCTCGCAGGCATAGCGCAGATTTCAGACCCTCA
>JAFRSL010000132.1 GCA_017427625.1 Synergistaceae bacterium
AGGGCGTAATGCTCCTGACACCGTTCAACGCTGACGCAAAGGACGAGAGGACTCAGAAGTTCGTTGCGAAGTATCAGGAGAAGTTCGGCGAGATTCCCAACCAGTTCGCGGCTGACGGTTACGACTGCGTATATGCCTACTATCAGGCACTCACTCAGGCAAAAGCAACGCCCGACATGGACGCTGAGACGCTCTGCCCGAAGATGATTGAGCAGTTCACGACGATGACATTCAACGGCGTAACAGGCGATAATGTCAAGTGGGCAAAGAACGGTGAAGTAACCAAAGACCCCAAGGGCATGGTCATCAAGAACGGCGTATATGTCGGCCTCGACTAATCCGCTCAGAGTCAATCGAAAACTGTAAGACAAGGGCAGTCGGAAGTCGGCCAAAAGAAATTTCCGGCTGCCTTTTTCGTATCAAAGGAGGCTAAAATTTTCAATGACATTCCTGAATTTCTTTATCAGCGGAATAAGTCTCGGAAGTATTTACGCGATAATTGCGCTGGGTTACACGATGGTCTACGGAATCGCCAAGATGCTCAACTTTGCGCACGGCGACGTTATCATGGTCGGCGCGTATGTGTGTTTCTACGCTGTGGCACGTTATGAGCTGAACCCTTTTCTCGGTGTCGTAATAGCGATGATGGTCTGCACATTTCTGGGAATCATCGTCGAGCGTCTAGCCTATAAGCCATTGAGGCAGGCACCGTCCCTCGCAGTCCTAATCACAGCTATAGGCATGAGCTATTTTCTGCAGAACACCGCGCTTCTTTTGTGGTCGTCAAATCCTAAAGTCTTTCCGTCAATAATAGGGCGCGGGTCATTCAAGCTCTTTGACGGAAATCTCTCAATCTCACACATCACAGCTCTGACAATCGGAGTATGCCTCGTGATCATGGTGATACTCTCGCTCTTCATAGGCAAAACGAAAATGGGCAAGGCAATGCGAGCATGTTCGGAGGACAAAGGCGCGGCTCAGCTCATGGGAATAAACGTCAACGCAACAATCTCGATGACCTTCGCAATAGGCTCGGGACTTGCGGCAGTCGCGGGGGCGTTATTGTGTTCGGCGTATCCTACCCTGATGCCGACAACGGGCGCACTTCCCGGAATCAAGGCATTCACAGCGGCTGTATTCGGCGGAATTGGGTCGATACCTGGCGCGTTCTTGGGAGGATTGATGCTCGGAGTGATTGAGATTTTCGCAAAAGCCTATATTTCGAGCCAGCTTAGTGATGCGGTAGTTTTCGGGGTGCTTATTGTGGTATTGCTCGTTAAGCCCGCAGGTTTGCTCGGAAAAATGACGCAGGAGAAGGTGTGATCTGATGACAATGCGTAGACTAATAAACTTAAAGCGCGTCGAAGCAAGAAGAATCTATCTGACTTACGCGGTCGTTATTGCTGCGTATGTTATATGTCAGGTGATGAGTTCGACAAAGTTCCTAAGCTCGTCAATGCGCGGAATGTTAGTGCCGATTTGCGCCTACATGGTCATGGCCGTGTCGCTGAATCTCGTTGTCGGCATTCTCGGTGAACTTTCGCTCGGTCATGCGGGCTTCATGTCGGTGGGAGCGTTCTCGGGGGTTGCTACGGCGATACTATTGCAGGGCGTTATTCCTTTTGCACCCGTAAGGCTTGCGATTGCGATGATTGTTGCGGCGGTATTCGCGGCTTTGGCGGGGTTCATCATAGGCATACCCGTACTGAGGCTGAAGGGCGACTATTTGGCGATTGTTACGCTTGCTTTCGGCGAAATCATAAAGAGCATACTCAACAACTTTTACTTGGGAGTCGATTCAGGCGGTCTTCACTTCAGCATGTTGACTGACACGACGAGGCTTTTACCCGGAGGCAAGCTGATAATTCGCGGGCCAATGGGGATCAGCGGCATTCAGAAAATCGCAACCTTCCCCGCCGGTTTCATACTCCTGATGATTGCGCTGATGATAGTCTTCAACCTCGTGAACTCGCGTTCGGGGCGTGCGTTCATGGCAATACGAGACGACAGAATCGCGGCTGAAAGTATCGGCCTCGACATCACAAAGTATAAGATGATGGCGTTCGTAATGTCGGCGGCACTCGCAGGGTCGGCAGGAGCATTATTTGCGATGAACTACTCGACAATAGTTGCAAACAAATTCGACTTCAACACGTCAATATTGATACTCGTCTTCGTCGTATTGGGAGGACAGGGAAACATGCTCGGCGGAATTATCGCGGCGGCGGTTCTGACGATACTTCCAGAAAAGCTGCGAGAGTTCTCGGAGTACAGAATGCTGCTTTATGCCATCGTGTTAATTGTGATGATGCTTGCGACGAATAACGCGGAGATTAAGGAGTTCCTTTCACGCTTCAACCCGTTCAGACGAAAGGAGGAGGCTTAAACCATGAAAGCGAAAACGAAATATGTCCCAGTTCCGTCAAGGTCAATACTTCCTGAGAGAGACGCGGGGAGAGACCCCGTTCTCGAATGCGTGAAGCTCGGTATCACTCTCGGAGGCATTAAGGCGGTCGAGGATTTCAACCTCACTATAGGAAGAACTGAGATTGTCGGGCTGATCGGGCCTAACGGTGCGGGCAAGACTACAGTCTTCAACCTCCTCACGAAAGTATATCAGCCAACGACGGGGACAATCCTCCTCAACGGTCAGGACACTCACGGAATGAACACGATGCAGGTCAACAAAGCCGGAATCGCAAGGACATTCCAGAACATCAGGCTGTTCCGAAACTTGAGCGTTATCGACAACGTTAAAACGGCCATGAACAACGAGATGCGTTATAACATGCTGAGTGCGATATTGAGGCTTCCGAATTACAGGCGCGAGGAAGTTGCGGCACACAGAAGGGCTTTGAAGCTGCTCTCGATTTTCGACATGCAGAATGTTGCGGACGTCCCTGCGGGGTCATTGCCTTACGGTGCGCAGAGAAGGCTCGAAATCGTCAGGGCACTCGCTACGAATCCGTCATTGCTTTTGCTCGACGAACCTGCCGCCGGAATGAATCCTTCCGAGACCGCCGACCTCATGGACAACATACGGAAAGTTCACGAGATGTTCCAAATCGCAATAATACTCATCGAACACGATATGAGTTTGGTGATGAACATTTGCGAGGGAATATGCGTTCTGAATTTCGGCCATGTCATAGCTAAGGGAACTCCCGATGAAATTCAGAGCAACCCCGCCGTAATTGAAGCCTATCTCGGCAGGAAGAAGGAGGCGTAAATCATGGCTGAACCAGTCTTGAAGGTGGACAACATCAACGTCTACTACGGGAGCATTCACGCGATAAAGGGAATATCATTCGAGGTTTACGAGGGCGAAATAGTAACGCTGATCGGTGCTAACGGTGCGGGGAAGTCGACGACACTCAACACAATTTCGGGGCTTCTTCACCCAACGACGGGGAGCGTGTCATTCTTGGGCGAGTCTCTTGCGAAGGTTGCGCCTCACAAAATCGTTGAGCGAGGATTGGCACAAGTTCCTGAAGGTCGAAGGGTCTTTGCGCAGATGACGGTCCGTGAGAATCTTGAGATGGGAGCTTTCACGCAGAATGACGATATTTCGGCGGACATGGAGAAGGTTTACACGCTTTTCCCGCGCCTGAAGGAGAGAATGAACCAGACCGCAGGGACGCTCTCAGGCGGTGAGCAACAGATGTTAGCGATGGGAAGGGCATTGATGAGCCGGCCGAAACTCTTGATGCTTGATGAGCCGTCGATGGGGCTTGCGCCGATTCTTGTCGAACAGATATTCGAGATCATTGCGGACTTGCACAGGAACGGGGCGACGATACTTCTCGTTGAGCAGAACGCACAGATGGCTCTGAGTATTGCGAGCA
>JAFRSL010000133.1 GCA_017427625.1 Synergistaceae bacterium
GCCATGAGCGTTGCACTGTATGGTACACCGAGATTTCCGTCTGGAAGTTCCTCCGTGATGATTCGGGGAAGCCCGATGACGTTTAGGGTGAAAGTCTTTGAATCCTCGCCGAAATCGTTCCTTGCCCTCACGGTGAAAGTGAAGAGTCCCGGCTTCGTTGGAGTGCCTGAAATTTTCCCTTCAACGTCAAGGCTCAGACCCTCAGGAATATCTCCGCTCACGATGTCGAAGGAGATTGCTCCAGAACCGAAAGCCTCAATTACAGCCGAATAGCGTTGAGATTCTTTTGCCGTCTCGAGATTTTGGGCGATGATTTCCGGTGAGTCGTCCTGAACTATTGAGACGCTCATCGTCCTGTCGCTGCCGTCTCGGGTATCGTAGAAGTAGCTCACACGCTGGGGCTTTGATGGGCAAGTGAAGGTATGATTCCTGCTGCTGTAGCGAGCGAAGGAATAACTGTCAGCCGTAACTCTCTCCAAGTCATCGGAGCTGAGGTAATCGCTGAGGCTTACGAGATAGCCAGCGTTGACTTTGGCAGCTTTCAGGGGCCTCACACTCTGGTACTTGTAGTCCCCGACTCTGATGTCGTTGCTTCTGAGGTCCAGGCGTGAGAGGTGGTTTCGGTCGCAGTGAAGGACATCAAGCGATGCGTTGTTGCTTAAATCGAGGACAGTTAGGTCATTCCTGCTGCATGAGAGGTACGTCAAGGCCTTGTTGTTGCTCAAGTCGAGGGCTGAGATTTTGTTCTCAAGGCAAGTCAGAGCTTCGAGTTCCGTATTGCTGCTGACGTCCAAGTCCGACAATTCGTTGTACTGGCATTCCAGCTCCGCAAGCATCATGTTCTTGCTCACGTCCAGAGCGCTCAGGTGGTTGAACGAGCATATGAGCCGTACCAATGCCGGGTTGTTGCTGACATCGAGGCTGATGAGGTCATTGCTGTTGCATGCAAGTTCCTCAATCATCGGGAGATTGCTTACGTCCAAGTCTGTGATATTGTTGAACGAGCAGATAAGACTCGTCATTGCCGGTTTGTTTCCGACGTTGAGGCTGGTGAGTTTGTTGCTTGCACAGGCCAGGTATTGCAAGGCTGGATTGTCGCCGATTTTGAGCTCAGTGATGCGGTTTCGGCTGCAATCGAGGTACTCAAGCGCAGAATTACCACTGACATCAAGCGATTCAAGAGAGCCTCCCGAACACTTAAGGTAACGCAGCTTTCCGTTATTGCTGAGGTCGATGGACTTCAAGTATTTCCCGGACGAGAAGGTGAGCGATACGAGTTCTGTGTTGTTTGTAACGTCTAGGGAACTTAGGCCCATACTGTCAAGTGAGACAAGCTTCGTGTTTTTGGAGATGTCGATTTCGTTGAGGTAGGGGCTGTAGAACACGCAGTCAAGCTCTCTCAGTTCCGTGAAAAACTCAATGCCCTTGAGCGAAGCATCTCTGTTTGAAGCGCTGTAGTCATTCTCGTAGGTGAACACGATTGACCTTGCCTCGTAAACTTCATTATCGTCGAGCCAGCCGTCATTGTTGCTGTCAAAGTTCCTGCTGACGTACTCCCTGAACTCATAATCCGGGAAATTCTCCGCGTCAATCTTAACGCCGATTGCGATGACTGTGAGTGTGAAAGTCTTCTCGTCCTCGATGATCCCGTCAAGCAAAGCCCTTACCGTGAACGTGAATGAGCCTGCTTCCTGCGGCTTGCCTGAGATTTTCCCATTGCTGAACGACAAACCATCCGGAAGTTCTCCAGTCAACACCCACTCGATAGCACCGGAAGTCCCAGACGTCAGCGTGAACTCATACTCTTCCCCGAAAACGCCCTCAGGAATGCTGTCAATCGTGAAGATCCCGCCGTCTCTGGTAATAGTAACGTCCATGTACCTGTAGCCGGCCTCATCCTTTTCGAGTTTCGTGTAGGCCGTGTCGTAATCGTAGCGGATTCCCCTGAGGTTTTCGAGAGCCGTGAACGTTGCGATTCCAGTGTCCTTGTCATAGCTACAAGAAGCTCCTTCTGTGTCTTTGACGCTTTCCGGGTCTATGCGTGTGATGTCGCTGACGTAATCATTCAGGTTGACCGAGTATTTCCCGTCCGAGTAGCGTGCTTTGAGGCCGTTTCTTGTCTGATTTCTGTAGATAGTGTCGCCTGCAACCCCTGACGGCCCTGAAGCTACAGCACCTCTGAGCTTTGTGTGATTACTGAGGTCAAGCTCTGAGAGGTGATTTTCGTGGCAGTAGAGAAGTTCAAGCCTCAAGTTCCCGCTGAGGTCAAGAGAGAGTAATTCGCAGCTATATGCGTAGAGTCTCGTCAACAACTTATTGTTGCTGAGGTCAAGGGCTGAAATCTTGTTGTCGCTGCATGACAGTTCCCTGAGGGCTGTGTTCTTGCTGACATCGATGGCCGTGAGCTGAGTTCTGTAGCAGCCAAGCTCTGTCAAAGCCTCGTTATTGCTCACGTCAAGGGAGGTTATAGCAGTGCCGCCGCAGGAGAGGACGCTCAAGGCTGTGTTTTTGCTGACATCAATGGCGGTTATAGCGGTGCCGCCGCAAGAAAGTTCCCTGAGATCTGCGTTTTTGCTGACATCGAGCGTGGTTATGGGGTTGCTTCCGCATGAGAGCTTAGTGAGTGCTGTGTTGCTGCTGACATCGAGCGTGGTTATGAGGTTGCTTCCGCATGAGAGTATTCTGAGTGCAGAGTTCTTGCTGACATCGAGGAAGGCTATATTGTTTCCGTAGCAATTCAGTTCTTCAAGCTCAGAGTTATTGCTGACGTTTAGCTCTGAGAGATTGTTGCCCGCGCAATTCAGCTTTTTCAACGCTGTTTGGTTGCTGATGTTGAGTTCCGAGATTTTGTGATACGAGCAATCCAAATACTTCAAAGCCGTGAAGAACTCGATGCCTTTGATGGACGACATTTTTCCGCTGTTTATGATTTGTATTTGAGAGACATTGTTTCTTTCTGACAACGAGAGCCAGCCGTCATTGTCTTTGTCATAGCGTTCAACGAAAGCTCTGAATTTGTCGTCTGGGAAATTTATGTTGTCGATGTTCACGAAGTTTTCGTCATTGTAGCGAGTGTGAGCAGTAACGCCCAAAGTCTGACCGCCCCAGCCCGTATCATACTCGTAGTAAACGCTTGAAGCAATGAACGAGAACTCAGCAACTCCCGTCTCACTGTTGTAACTGACGTCGCCCGAACTGACCTTCACACTTTCAGGAATGATCCTTCTGATGTCGCCGGAAATGTAATTTTTGAGGTTGACGCTGTAAAGATTTTCGCCTGACTTTGTGAGAACGAGTCCGCTGGCATCCTGGCTGTAACACTTCAGGGACTTCATGGCCGTATTTGCGGAAAGGTCGAGGACATTCAGGTAGTTTCCGCTGATGTCGATGCTTACGATGTGCGTGAGAAGCTCGACACCTTTCATCGAGTGCAAGCCGGAATTGGGGAGGGTTACGGATTTCACGATTTCGATTTCGTGAGAACTAAGGTAGCCGTTTTCGTCGAGGTCAAAATCCTTGAGGTATTCGCGCAGAACTTCATCAGGGAAATTGTCGCTGTTAATTTCTACGAACTTCAATTCCGGGTTAGTGTCGTCAGGGACAGTGAAGGCTTTTATGCAGACGTTCCTGCTTTGTTCCCTCCAATAATCGCCGTCAGAGGAGCTGTAAGTCTCGCCGGGATTGCAGACAGGGTCAGAGTAGATGTTACCGCTTCCCCAATGTAAAACATCTTCACAGGCAAAGGACTTGTCGCTTTTCATGACGACTGAGAAGTAATGACCTGCTGAGATTTTGCCTTCGACTTCGACGGTGTAATACCCAAGATAGGGAGCATAACCATCTTTCACGCTCTCGATGAGAGTCCCATTGACGGGGGAGTCTGGAGTTTCAGTACCCAAGTCGTAAATGTAGATGTCATAGCTTGCGTTTTTGGCGGCAGTGTGGAAGCCGACGTACTTGAAGCTCTCGTTGCACTCAGCCTTGAAGATGTTAGCGCACCAATCTGAGTCAATTTTCGAGCAATATCCCAAGTCATCATAGCCGTAATGCCTGAGACCCTTTTCGGATTTAGCTGGAATGAAGATTACTGCACTGGCCATGTATTGTTCGTAGGACATCCAGAAGCAGCCGTCATCGCCGACAAGTTTTCTGTAACGGCTTGAGTACCAAGAACTGCCCCAAGAGTTGCGTACCAGCCAAGCACCGTTACTTTTGGGACGCGAGTCTCGCGGGAAGTTTTCGCGCGGGAAATTGTCGTCCCAGCCTATGAGCAAGACGGCATGATTTGTGCTGTACCCGCCTGATGTGTTATAGAATGTGGTCGTTCCCGAATCGCCTTTGTAGTATGAGGAGTCGACGTTGTAGTAGCTTATCTGGACAGCGCCGGTCTCAACGATGAAGCGTTTGATGTGGTCGGGAGCTGCTGACGGTGAGGCCAAGTAATACGCAGATTGTAGGCGAATACCGGAAGGCTTGTAGTCCTCAGGCAATCTGTCGGGGCTTGTGTTGCTGTAAGGCAGTACGGACTCGCTTACTGTTCCCATTTTCGACAAGAAGGCGACGGCCATGTCAGAGTTTCCGCCATTTCCGAGAATGCCATCGTCATAATCCGGGAGGCCGAAAGATTTTCCGGGTCTTGGGTCTCCGTAGACGAAGTATGAGAGGTGCATTTCGGAGAGGTTAATGTCGTTTGAGTATCCCTGAGTGATGTATGCGGTCTCGATTGATCCTATCGCAGCGTGGGCCCAGCAGGTGCCCCAAGGGTGTTGATTGCGAGGAGATGGGACTCTGCTGTGCACCCTCATGTCGTAGGATATTGGGAGGGGGTTGTCTCTGAGGCTGACGGGGTATTTTGCGTTTGGATTGCGGAGGATTGGGAGTTCTTCTTCGAGGTTAGATTTGTCGACAGGGCTTTGAATGTAGCCTGTTGGAAGTTCGTCAGAGCGCGAGGATTCTGGGAATATAGCGCAGAAAGTTACGGCCATGAAGAAGAGTGCTGCGAACTTTTTGTACATTGAGTGAGCCTCCTTATTATATAAGTTTTGACTAGTTTACCATATGAAAATTATAATATGTCAGTGTAATTCATCTTCCGCTTACATAATTGTGGAGGATTTTTGTGAGTAATGGTGAACTACCGCCGGCAGCTTCCTACTTCAACGAAGACTGCGCTCCAACCGATGTTGATGGCTGAAGTCGTCTTGCCGAAGGACGCAGTACATCCTCTCCATAGGCGTAACTTCCCGTAGTCCCATAGCGCAGCCCCGAAGGGACGGTACTTATTCGTTTTCCTTCTTCACAGATATTTATCGCCGCATTTATGTCCCTGTCATGTTCCGTTCCGCATAACGGGCACTTCCATTCACGAACTTTCAGGTTTTTCACTTGGGCATTCTTATATCCGCAGTTACTGCATAACTGGCTGGACGCAAACCATTTGTCTACCTTCACCAGTTTTTTACCGCGAAAATACAGCTTATAATCCAACATATCTCGAAATTTCCCGAAGCTGTCATCTGCTACTGACTTCCCGAATTTCAACGTCCGGCTCATTGCGTGCATGTTCAGTGTCTCAATACATACTGCGTCATAGTCTTCCGCAAGGCAATATGACTTCTTGTGCAGAAAGTCCAGCCGTTGATTGGTGATTTTCTCGTACATCAGACACACTTTCAGTCTCATACGTTCTCGGTTCTGGCTACCGAGTTTTCGCCTTAAATGCCGGCGGCATAAACGCGCTAGTTTCCCTTCACTCTTTCGTAAAAATCTCGGATAGTTCGCTCTTTCTCCTTCTGATGTTACATATAAGTCGTGCATCGAGAAATCCAGTCCGATAAATTTCTGTAATTCTACTTCTGGAACTTGGTTTTCGTACTCCACAAGTATGCTCGCATAATATTTATTCGTCGGCGTTTTCTCTATCGTTACACTCTTAATCTTCCCTATCATCGAGCGGTGCTGAACTATCTTCACAAAACCTACTTTCGGCAGCTTGAGTTTTCCGTTCTCTATCCTCACGCTGCCGTTTTGATTATTCGTCGTGTAACGCATGCGACTTTTCTTCTTGCTCTTGAACTTCGGAAAGCCAACACGTTTTTGGCTGAAGAAATTTTTATATGCTGACTGAAGATTCAACTGGGCATTGGCTAATGCTAAACTGTCCACTTCTTTAAGCCACTCAAACTCGGTTTTATATTGAGCTGGAGTTGTCTGAAGTGTTTGGCCTGTTTCCTTATAGTGAGCAATTTTATCTGCCAGCATTCGGTTGTATATAAACCTAACACAGCCAAAGGTTTTGGCAAACATTATTCTCTGCTCTTTATTCGGATATATACGGAATTTATATGCTCTATTCATAATTTGATAATTTTATCATGTAGATATATAAGGCGCAATTCATCTCCAGCTTATAGAAGCGGGAGACTTCTTGCGGAATATGTTAAAATGCAGTGCAAGAAATCATTTCAGGAGGTTAATACAACATGAAGAAGTTTTGCATCACGGTTTATCTCCTCATCATGGCATTGTTCGTCCTAACGATGTCAGGATGCGGAGGAAGCAGCAGCAGCGGGGGCGGTTCAACCACTCAGTCAGCGCAGAGCAAGAGGATGGTGTTCACGTCATCGGCTCTCAAGAGGAACGGAAGCTATAACCTTTATCGCGGGGACAATTTAGGGACGATTGAGGGAATAACCTCGAAGTACTACCTTGCGCCTGTAACTCGCGGGAATGAGAGCATCACGATGAACCTTGAGTTCGCCAACGCGGTAAGCCAGGACCTTCCGTTCATGATAACCGAATCTGACGGCTCGACGGTGCTTTTCTACTACAACCCCAAAGGCACAGGAACGGACACAACTACATCGAGCGTTACACGTTTCGGCGGAAGCAGCCAGAAGCTGAGTTACTCGAACTTGACGCTCACGGACGCATCGATTGAACTTGATGACGAGGACGCTATTGATGTCGTTCTTAACTCGGACGGAACGGCAACAGCAAGCGGCTCTGTAGTTCCTGTGTACAATTACGTGTGGCACGCTGACCCCAAGCACCCTGCGGAATACTGGACGCTCGGAATTGATGGGACTAACGAGCTTGACGAGGACGCATATGAGGACGCAATCACGAGCACGAACAACGGACTCTATATTGCCCGCGATGTCCGCTACACTTCGAACACTCTGAACTTCACGACCTCCAACACCGCGAAGAAAGACGAGGATACGGAATATGTAGTGTACTATGACACTTCATCGTCGGCAGTCACTGAGGCAATCAAGGCATTGGGGACGACATACGGCTCTGCATACAGCACAGACAAGTACATCTTCGCAACTCTCCCGATGCAGACGGGCGGAATGGGAGGTATGCCCGGCGGACAGGGCGGACTCGGAAGCGGCGATTTTCCCGGAACTCCTCCTGATGGCGGAATGCCCAGCGGCGACATGAGAACACCTCCCAGCGGTGATACGAGAATGCCTGCGATGAATGCGGCGGCTGACAGCTCGATAGCGGCCATGTCAACGATGACTCACTCGGCTTCGGACGCTTACAATAACCCCGTACTCCACATCACAAAGGCCGGAACCTACAGAATCTCGGGAAAGTGGCACGGCCAGATATGGGTTGAAGCCGGAGCAAAGGCACAGCATCAGGTCGCGTTAATCCTCAACGGCGTTGAAGTTAGCTGCGACGTTGCACCTGCGCTTGTGTTCTACAAGGTCTACAAGTGGGCGGAAGATAATAACTACGATAACCAGTCAACACTCACAGCCAGTAATATCTGGAGGACACTCAGCGACAAGATGATCAGCTCTGACGGTTTCTATGATGTCGGTGCGATTGTCGAGGTTGCTGACGGAACTACAAACACGTTCACGGGCGCGAACACCTACAGGATTCTCGAACTTTCGCCGAAACTTGACGACGACACCGATCTTCCGAAGTACAGCGCGTCAGAAATCGGGAGCAACATCTCAGCACAGCAGAAAATGTACAAGCTCGACGGAGCGTTCCATTCACGTCGCACAATGGTAATCGGCGGAGGTTCAGCGGGAACAGGCAGACTCAGCATCACGTCAACGACATGCGAGGGCCTGGACTCCGAGATGCACATGCTGATTGACGGCGGAGTCATCACAGTCTCAGCACCCGATGACGGAATCAACGTGAACGAGGACTATGTGTCAGTCTTCACGATGAACAGCGGAACTCTCAATGTGAGTTCAACGAATGCTGACGGAATCGACTCGAACGGCTGGATCGTCGTCAACGGCGGAACGCTCAACATCACAGCAGGCAGTCAGGCGCAGAACTCAGCGGGCGAAGCAGGGATTGATGCAGAGAACGATGTTTACATTGCTCCCAGCGCGACATACAACTGGACAGCAGCAAGCGGAAACAGCGGCGGAAACACTAACCCCGGCGGCAACGGCAATACCGACAATGGCAACACAGACAACGGCAACACAGACAACGGTACGAACACCAACACCGATAACGGGAACACTCAGACCGACACCGGCAATACTACGGGATACAGCATTATTTCCGTAGTAGAGACGAGCCAGACAGTAGGCGACTCAGTGTTCACGCTGTTCCCAAGCAGCAGTAGCATTGCAACCGACACAGAGGGCACGAGGAATATTTCGTCTTCAGGAAGCACGTTCCCTCTCGTCCACAGGGTCAACGA
>JAFRSL010000134.1 GCA_017427625.1 Synergistaceae bacterium
ACGTTAGTGCCTTTGCTGTCGTCAATGTACTGTACTCCGTCGATAGTGCCTGCGTGTTCGCACCTGTGAGGCAGAGGCCTGAATCCCTCAAGAAGACCTGCAACCCTCGACTCAATCTCAACGCCTAGTAATTTCACGGCACAGAGCGACATCGCGACGTTCTCAAGATTGTGAGTGCCGATCAGTGTCGTCTCATCGTAGCGGAATAGCCTCGTCGTCTCACCGTTGAGAGTCAATGTTGCCTCGTTGTCGGACATTGTGATATAGCCCGCTGTGTCATGCTCTGGTTTTGAGTTCCACGTGAGAACGATAATTTTTCCCGAAGGTTTGAGAGTGTCATAATCCCTGTCTTGAATGATGCCCCAGCCTTCAGGGTCTCTAAGAGTTAGCACGCGGGATTTTGCCTCGACGTATGCCTCATAGCTTCCGTGCCAGTCGATATGATCGGGCGCAAGGTTGGTGATTACTGCGACTTTTGCACGGAGATTCTTTGTTGCCCTCGCAAGCTGGAAACTTGAGAGTTCGAGGACAACCGCGTCGAAATCTTCCTGAGTGAATCTTGCTGATGCTGTTCCAAGATTTCCGCCCGTCCCTGCTTTCAGCCCAGCCCTAGCGAGTATGTGGCCCGTGAGAGAGGTTACTGTGCTTTTGCCGTTGCTGCCCGTAATGCAGACGAGGTTTCGGGTTCTAATGTGAGGGAGAACGAAATCGAGTTCACCCGTCAGAGTGAGGCCGATAGATTTCGCTTTCCTGAGAATTTCTGACTGAGGCGGGATTCCTGAGCTGATTAGAATCTCGTCGCTCTCGAAAACTTTGGGTGTATGTCCTTCCTCGTAAGCAATATTATTCTGCGTGAAAAGCGATTTTGCTTCGGGGGTTATGGATTTCATTTCCGATACGAGGACTTCATATCCTAGATTGTGCGCGAGAAGTGCCAAGCCTTGACCGCTAACTCCTGCTCCTATAACTGAGACTTTCTTCATATTGTGCCTCCTGAAAATTTTTCAGCAATAATTATAGAGCAAAGACTGATTGACGCGCATTTATCGGCCGAATAAAATTAACGTAACTATCATCTTGAAGGGAATGACGAATTATATTCAGACCAGCTAACTTATTGCTTCCTGATGTTGACGACCTTTCACGCTGGGCCGTAATAGCCTGCGATCAGTTCACCTCACAGCCCGATTACTGGGAAAAGGTGAAGGATTACGCCGGCGATTCACCCTCAGCATATAACCTCATACTCCCAGAGGCTCATCTCACTGATGACAATTCCGAAGCCATCACGAAAATCAACTCGGCCATGAATGACTACTTGTCGCAAAACATTTTCAAAGAGTACAAGAATGTTTATGTCTATGTTGAGCGCGAAATGCTGGACGGTTCGACAAGGCGCGGAATAATCGGAGTGATTGACCTTGAGGAGTACGACTACAAGCCCGGAACTTCCCCATTGATACGAGCCACAGAGGAGACCGTCAAAGAGCGAATCCCTCCGCGAAAATCAATCCGTCAGAATGCACCGCTTGAACTCTCGCACGTCATACTGTTGTGTGATGACGAGAAGCACGAAATTATTGAGCCTCTAACTTTCGCAAAGCACTCAATGACCAAGCTCTACGATTTCAACCTAATGTTAGATGGCGGGCATATACGGGGCTGGATTGTTCGCGGGGACAATCGAAGGGCACTCAACATGCGTATCGACTCATACATTAAGCGCAAAAGCAAAGATTTATCCCTAGTCTTCGCGGTTGGTGATGGGAATCATTCACTCGCGGCAGCTAAAACGTGTTACGAGGAGGGATTTACCTCACAATATGCGATGGTTGAGCTTGAGAATATCCACGATGAAGCCCTGAAGTTCGAGCCAATTCACAGAATCGTAAAGGACGTTGAGCCTGAGACTTTCATCGACGAGCTTGAAGGAAGCATCTGCAATGACGGTGATACATGGCCGCTGAAATATTACATCGGCGAAAATTCGGGAACAATCAACATCAGCAAGTCCAAAGGAGCGTCGCCGTTAATCGTCCTCCAGAAATATCTTGACGATAAAGGCTGTAACATCGACTATATCCACGACATTGAGGCATTGCGTGAACTGTCGAAAGAAGCGGGCTGTGTAGGTTTCGAGATGCCCGTTTTCGACGAGAGCGCAAAACGTGATTTCTTCCGCGTAATATCAGAGTCTGGAGTGCTTCCTCGAAAGACATTCTCGATGGGACACGCAACAGAGAAGAGATATTACCTTGAGGCGAGGAAGATACAATAATGCTTGCTGACTTAGGGCTTCTATACTGCGCGATGTTCTGGGGCTTCACGTTCCCAACGATGAAGATACTCGTCGGAATTTACCCCGCCTGCTGGCTGTTGTTCCTGAGATTTTCCGTCAGCTCAGTAATAATATACGTGTTCTTCCGCAAGAGAATCAAGGAGGAATTTCACAAAGTCTTCAAGGGCGGGGCAATAATAGGATTCCTTCTTTTCCTTGCAATAACGACACAGACAATCGGACTGAGATACATAGGTGGAGGACGTTCAGCTTTCATTTCGGCAACTTACGTCCTCATGGTTCCGTTCATGATGTGGGGATTGAAGCGCGTGTTTCCGGGCTGGCTCACGATCGGCGCGGCTGTTCTTTGCGTCGCGGGAATGTACCTGCTTTCGGGGGACATTTCCGGGACTGAGGGATTCATCGGCGACATTCTGACGCTTGTATGTGCGCTGACGTTTGCGGTTCAGGTCATAGCGATCAGCCGTTACGCTTCGGAGAACGACCCTGTTGCGTTGAGCTTCGTTGAGTTCGTTACGTTCGCGGTATTGGCGTTCCTGTCGTCAGCAATCTTCGAGACACCCGCCGAATATCTCAGCAATAACGGGATCTTCGAGCTTGTATTCACGATAGTATTTGCTACATTCGGGTGCTACATGATTCAGATAATCGCGCAGAAATACGCCGAGCCTTCACACGCAACTATCATTATGAGCCTTGAGTCGGTATTCGGTCTCGTTGCAAGCATAATATTTCTCGGTGAGACCGTAACAGTAAGAATGCTCTCGGGCTGTGCGCTGATATTCGTTGCCGTGATCGTGTCTGAATTGTCGCCGTTCTTGAAGAAGGGAAGATGAGTCGACAATGTTCCTTCGCTTCGTTGAGGATACAAATTGGCTGCCGATACTGTCGCTGATAATTGGGAGCGCGGTGCTTTCGGTTCTTGGTGATTCTGTCGGCTCAAAGTGGGGAAAGAAACGAGTCTCAATCTTC
>JAFRSL010000135.1 GCA_017427625.1 Synergistaceae bacterium
GCCAAGCTACAATTACGTTTGGCACGCAGACCCTCAGCACCCTGCAGAATACTGGACGCTCGGCATCAATGGGACGGAAGAGCTTGACGCGGACGCATATGAGGCGGCAATCACTGACACGAACAACGGCCTCTATATTGCCCGCGATGTCCGCTACACTCCGAACACTCTGGACTTCAACACCTCCAACACAGCGAGGAAGGACGAGGACACAGAGTATGTTGTGTACTACGACACGTCATCATCGGCAGTCGCAGAGGCAATCGCGGCATTAGGCACGACATACGGCTCGGCCTACAGCACGGACAAGTACATCTTCGCTACGCTCCCAATGCAGATGGGCGGAATGGGCGGCGGCGGAACTTTCCCGGGCGGCGGCACAATGCCCAGCGGTGATATTCCAGGCGGCGGCGGAATGCCAAGCGGTGATATGCCAGGAACTCCTCCCGGCGGCTTTACGAGAATGCCAGTGATGGTTGCGGCAGCTTCGGAAAGCTCAATCGCGGCCATGTCAACAATGACTCACTCGGCTTCGGACGCTTACAACAATCCCGTCCTCCACATAACCGAGCCTGGAACGTACAGGATTTCTGGAGAGTGGCACGGTCAGATCTGGGTTGAGGCCGGAGCAAAGGCAAAGCATAAAGTAACGTTAATCCTCAACGGCGTTGAAGTGAGCTGTGATGTGGCACCCGCGATCGTGTTCTACAAGGTCTACAAGTGGGCGGAAGATAACGGCTACGATGACCAGTCAACACTAACAGCCAATGACCTCTGGAAGACTCTCAGCGATGAGATGGTCAGCTCTGACGGAAGTTACCAAGTTGGAGCGATCGTTGAGATTGCTGACGGTACGACAAATACCTTCACGGGCGCGAACACATACAGGATACTCGAACTTTCGCCGAAACTTGACGATGACACAGACCTTCCGAAATACGATGCCTCTGAAATCGGGAGCAACATCTCGGCACAGCAGAAGATGTATAAGCTCGATGGAGCGTTCCATTCACGCCGGACGATCGTAATCGGCGGAGGTTCAGCGGGAACAGGGACACTCAATATCACGTCAACGACATGCGAGGGGCTTGATTCCGAGATGCACATGCTGATTGACGGCGGGGTAATCACTGTCTCAGCACCTGATGACGGCATCAACGTGAACGAGGACAATGTGTCGGTCTTCACGATGAACAGCGGTACTCTCAATGTGAGTTCAACGAATGCTGACGGAATCGACTCGAACGGCTGGATTGCGTTCAACGGCGGAACACTGAGCATCGTGGCGGGAAGTCAGAGGCAGAACTCGGCAGGCGAAGCAGGAATTGACGCAGAGAATGGCGTATACATTTACGACTCGAACGCTTACACATGGACTGCGGCAAGCGGTAGCGGTGGCAATGTGCCTGTCAACCCGACTAGCCCCGACGTACCTGTCAACCCGACAAGCCCTGACGTGCCTGTTATCCCGACGAGCCCTGATGTGCCGGTCAACCCGACAAGCCCTGACGTGCCTGTTATCCCGACGAGCCCTGATGTGCCGGTCAATCCGACGAGCCCTGATGTGCCGGTCAGACCAACAAGTCCTGACGTGCCTATCAACCCGACAAGCCCAGACGTACCTGTTATCCCGACAAGCCCTGATGTTCCGGTCAGGCCAACGAGTCCCGATGTACCTGTTATCCCGACGAGTCCCGACGTACCTGTCAGACCAACGAGTCCTGATGTACCTGTCAACCCGACAAGCCCTGACGTGCCTGTCAATCCGACGAGTCCTGACGTGCCTGTTATCCCGACAAGTCCTGATGCACATTACACTCCGACGGTCCCCGATGCTCCATCTACGTCAACAACTCTGACGAAACCTACTGTGAGCGTCGAGGAAGTCAGCGACACAGTCCGCGAATTACTGGATCTCGCAAACGCCGTTGTTGTGGAACTCCCATCCTCATCATCGGGAACGTCAAGAACTGTCTCGGATATTCCGTCAAGCCAGCTCAGCGCGATCGAAGCACAGGGCCGTGAAGTTGCGTTAGTGCTTCCTGAAATCACGGTTACGACAGCGGCAATAAACGTCTTCGGTGTCAGTCTCGACAACCTTGCGCCCGGAACAGTGATATTCCTCGATATGACGATGAGGGCTGCAACAGCCTCAAACGCGCAGGTGATGCCTTCGGTCAGTGCGGCGGAAGACTACACAGACAAGTACACATTCCTCGACGATGACGGCAATGAAGTCTACGCAGTCCCGTCAAACCGTCATGTGAACGCTGCGGCCTACCTTGAACCGAGCTATGTGTATTCGCCCGTAATCACAACCAGCGGAAACAGCAGTGAACCAACAGGAGTCGGAAGTTCAAGCGGAGGTTGCAGTACAGGTTTCAGCGCGGCGATACTCATTGCTGGCCTCGCACTCCTTAGACGTAAGAAGTAACACAATCAGTCCGGTAACAACAAGTCCCAGTCAATCCAATAACAGGCTGGGGCTTTTTTCATGTGCTATCATTAAGACAAAAACACAGAAAGGTCCTAACGAGCACAATGAATCCCAACATAAAGACAGAACTGGAAGAACTGCATACGGCACTCACCGATTTGCAGGACAGCCTTTGACACCGACGAATTAGAAGCAAAGTCCCGAAACCTCACGGCAAAAACCTCCGAGACAAACTTCTGGAACAGCGATGACCGTGAAAGGGAAAAAGTCCTCCGCGAATTATCGGGCGTGAACTCAAAGATTGACACTCAAAAGAAGATAGCCTCAGAATATGATGATCTTGCGACGATTGAGGAGATTTTAAGTGAGACTGATGATCCTGAACTTGAGGCCGAATTTCTTGAACGTTCCGCTGAACTGAAACGCGAGATTGACCGGATTGGCCTCCTCCTCCTCCTCAATGAACCTTACGACTCATCGAACGCGATCTTGATGATCCACTCCGGCTCCGGCGGGCTTGACTCTCAGGACTGGGCGGGAATGCTCCTCCGAATGTACCTCCGATACTGCGAGCGCGAGGGCTTCAAGGCAAAAGTCATCGAGGCTTCTGCAGATGACGGCGAAGGAATCAAGAGTGCCACGGTCATGATTGAGGGCGACTACGCGTATGGTTTCCTGAAAGCTGAAAGGGGCGTCCACAGATTGGTCCGAATATCACCGTTCGACAGCGCGCACAGAAGACACACGAGTTTTGCGAGCGTCCTGGTATCTCCCGAATTTAGCGATGATGTTGACATTGAGATACGTCCGGAGGATCTGAAGGTCGACACATTCCGCGCATCGGGGGCAGGAGGCCAGTACGTCAACAGGACAGACTCAGCCATCAGGATCACTCACATTCCCACAGGAATCGTTGTAACGTGCCAGAACGAACGCTCACAGCACATGAACAGGGCTACGGCAATGCACGTCCTCAAGAGCCGCCTCTTTGAGATGGCCGAGCGTGAACGCCAGGAAGAATTGTCCTCCGTTGTAGGCGAGAAGAAGGAGACAACATGGGGAAGCCAAATCCGAAGCTACGTCCTTCACCCCTACACCCTCGTCAAAGACCACAGGACGGGCTACGAGCGCGGCAACATTCAGGCAGTTCTTGACGGCGATATAGAAGGCTTCATTATGGAGTACTTGAAGCAGAAAGCGAGACACAATGTTTAAGCGTATATTATTGACGTTGATGTTAATGTTTACAGTTCCTGCATATGCAGAATTTGTGCCATCACAGCCGATAATCCAGGTTCGTGAACTTCAGCCTGGAATGACCGGCCACATGCTCACTGTGCTTAAGGGTACAAAGCCGACGAAAATCCCGGTGCGAATAGTAAGCATAATCCCTCAGAAACCAGACAAGCAATTTGCTAATCTTGTGCTGATAAAAATTCTAGGAGGCCATAAACTCGCGCAGGGAATGAGCGGTTCACCAGTCTACATAAAGGGCAGACTAGCCGGAGCAATACGAAGCGGCTGGAGGGACACAGACCACACACTCGGTGCGATGATGCCGATCGAGTACATGTGCAAGATCCCGGATACCGACACTCACGCTCCTCAATTCGCCTCGATAAACAGCATAACAGTCTCAGGCCTAAGCGCAAACACTCCCGCAATGTCCGAGCTTTCCCGAAAGTTGGGAGTAACTTTCACGCAGGGTATGAATGCCGGCTCAGGTACGATGTCAGAAGGTACAGTCACGGTGAATCCTGGCGATAATATTGCAGTGATGCTGGTATGGGGTGATGTTGAGCTTGCGGCATTTGGGACGGTAACGGCGACGGACAATCACGGAAGGTTTCTAGCGTTCGGCCATGATTTCGCCAAGCGCGGCAATGTGTTGTACCCATCGGCGGGGGCATACGTTTACGATGTTGTTGACAGCACATCATTTCCCTTCAAAATATACTCAACGCTGGGAATAAACGGCACGATAACGCAGGACAGGGAGACTGGAGTAGCAGGAAGGCTCGGTTACTATGCACCGTCAGTTTCGGGGGAGTTCGTATTTTCCGACCTTGATCGTAAGACGGAGGAAAAGTACAGATTCCGGACGATAATGGACGAGTTTGCGACGGATGAAATTATCGAGGCAGTTTGCAAGGGACTTGCCGAAGAACTTTGGGGTCGAAAGGGTCAGGGAACGATGAGCGTAAATCTCAGGATTGACGGAAAGAATCTCCCAAACGGCTGGGCAAGGAAGGATATATTCTACTCGGAGGAAAATATAATCAACGAGGCATTCAAGCAGTTGAAGCTGATAGTGAGCGCGTATCTGACACAGCCATTCAATGAGACGATGCCCGTTGGTTTCAGCGTGAAGGTAGAGGCGACGCAGAATCCCAGAGTATTGCTGATTGAGGATGTTGAAGCCCCAGAAGATGCGAAGCCCGGCGAGGAAATTGAAGTGTCGGTGAAATTGCGAGGCTGGAGGACGGATCCAGTAACGCGGAAGTTCAAGCTGACGATTCCCGAAGATGCGTCAGGAGTTGTCGAGCTTATAGTTCGCGGAGGGGGAACGCAGTCATTCGGCCAGGCAGGAGTCGAGGGGGGCTGGAAGTCAATCACGAGCCTTGAGAGAATGCTATCGGAGTTCAAAGCGGCAGACAGTAACAACCAGCTAATCCTTGAGCTTAATGCAGACCGGACTGGGGACTTGGTGCGAAAGATTCAGAATGCCCGCAAGAAGGGAGCGAAGTCAAAGAGCAAGTCAGAACGTGAACCTGATCTGCTCCCCGAAGAGGAAGAGTACCTCAGCGAGACCAAAGAACGCCGTATCAAAGAAGGGACGCTGAAGATATACAGTTCGGACTACTATGTTGACGGCCTGATGAGACGGGTAATACATACGGAGAAATAGAGACATGGAAGCTCCTCATTTTATAACGATGGAAGGAATTGACGGCTGCGGAAAGAGCACGCAGTCAGGACGATTGGCGGAATGGCTTGAAGCGAAGACCGGCCGGAAGACAATCCGAACGTATGAGCCGGGCGGCTGGCCTGAAGGTGATTCATTTCGTGATTTCATACTTCGTGGGAAGAAGCTCGGAGATATGACGGAGTTGATGTTGTTTCTTGCTGACAGGGCAGAACACATCAAGAGGGTGATCCTTCCTTCATTGCGTCAGGGTAACAACGTAATCTGTGAACGCTACAACGATTCGACGCTAGCGTATCAATCCAGCGGCCAGGAACTCAACCCCGCGCATGTGAGGCGGATAATAAGGGCGTGTAATTTCCCCGAACCCGATGTGTCGATACTCATGGACATTTCCCCAGAACTTGCGATGAGCCGAGTGAAGTCCCGAAGCAGTAATCCCGACAAGTTTGAGGCTGAAGGTCTGCCATTGATGAGGACGGTATCGTCATTCTACCGTTTGATAGCGGAGGATCAGAAGGAGAAGTACATCGTCGTAAAGTGCGACGGACTGAGTGAGGATGAAGTATTTGCGTCAATGATTGCAGGTCTGGAGGGCCGTTTATGGCGATCCAGATAAAGCGAAGGGGAAACGAACCGGCAGCTTCGTCCCAGCCGCGAATAGAATACGGAGGGCACAGTGGAAGCCACACAAGTCCCGCGAACTCAATAGCATCGTCAGCGTTTTCGTTTGATGCGGCAATGGAGGCGACGGAGCTTGAGGAACTTCTTGACCGACTCTACGAACTCTCGGACAAACTCTCAGTGTTTCCGGGCGGCCGTTTAATCGAGGAATACCGTAATGTCCTTCACGAACTCTTGAAGCGTGCGGCAAAGGGCTTGCGAATAAAGCGTGATATGCGCTGGCGTAAGACGGACAGGAAGATGTACGTAACGATAGAGCGTGCAGGCCAGGCGATGGAGGAATTGGAGGAGGCGTTTCTATACGAGGGCAACAAGACGAAGGCACTCGCGCTAATGGAGGAGATAAAAGGTTGCTTAATCTCGCTTCTAATGTAGCGTGGCAGGAAATTCTCCATGAGACAGAGGCCGGAAACATCCCTCACTGCCGAGCAATATCAGTCCCTGTTTCTGTTCATGCTGAAATCATAGAGACGCTTTCACGCCTGATACTGGGAAGCTACAGGCCCTCACACCCCGACCTTCTCATAATCGGTACAGCCGACAAAGCTCCCTCAATCGGAGAATACGGGAAGCCAAATTACGAGTATTCATGCCGATGGTTAATCGAGAACATAGCGATGAGACCTATGGAGAGCAAGAGACGTTTGGCAGTGATAGAGTGTGCGGACAAACTGAACAAGTCAGCCGGAAATTCTCTCCTCAAACTCGCCGAAGAACCTCCCGAACATGCCTATCTGCTGTTTCTCATGGAGGACGGGAGATTGTTCCTTCCGACGCTGAAGAGCCGTTCACGATTCACAGCGATAACGTCAAACGAGTATGCCGGAGCGCAACGAATGCCGCTAGATTCCCGCGAATGGACTGAATGGCTTACGAAGGCTCGGAAAAGCACGAACGATAACGACACGATAACGCCTGATCTTGAGGCATGGGGGAGTTACGCGCTTGAGACGGGGAATATAGAGCTTGCAGAAAGAATCGAGAAGCTGAGAATAATATCAACACGAAAGAATTTGTCAGTGCCGATGTTATGCGACATAATAATACTGGCATTAAAGGAAGGGATAGAGATAGATGTCAATTAAGTGTAAAATCGTGTAAAATTATGCTATGAATAGCATATTTGGACATCAAGCATATAAAGTCGAGCTGAAGCCCACGATCGAACAGAAGCAAATAATCGAGCGAACTGTGGGCGTGTGTAGATATGTCTACAACCTATTCATATGTACAAACCGCGATAATTACCGCAGTGACACTCAAAGTTATATGTCTGGCTATGATTTCTCGAAATGGCTGAACAACGAATACAGAAAGGCCAATCCCGAAAAGTCATGGATATGGGAAGTATCGTCGAAGTCTGTGAAGAAATCAATCATGAATGCAGATACAGCCTATAGAAACTTTCTCAAGGGCAAGGGCGGATTTCCGAACTTCAAGCGGCGTAACGGCAAGCCAGTAAGTATGTACCTTCCACGAAATAATGACGGCGACCTAAAGATAGAGCGTAATCGCGGGAAGATTCCGACATTAGGCTGGGTACGATTCAAAGAATATGGCTATGCCCCGCGAAAAGCAAAGGCAGTAAGCGTAACAATCACGAAAC
>JAFRSL010000136.1 GCA_017427625.1 Synergistaceae bacterium
AAGCGCGATTGAGACGGTCAACGACAAGGTAATAGCACTAAGGGAGCTTTTGCCGGACTTGGGGAGCTTCAAGGATTACGGCTTGAAGGGCGAGGATGCTTATGATTTTCTCGAGGACTGGTGCAGAAATTCACACGTCCGCGCACCGTTGCAGCTCTCGGACTCGGTGCAGGTATTCGCAGGGACACCGCCGGTATTGTCGTCGTTTCCAGTGTGGATAATGTCGGGCATAACGCAGAAATCGTGGTCTCCGAACGAGAAAGCCTCCCCGCTTCTTGGCAACGAAGAACGTACAAGGCTCAACGAGAACGGGGCGTTTCTTCCGCGAACGAAGGAGAAAGCAGAACAGCGCGAGGCATTATTCCGTCGTCTGATTATGACGGGTGAGAGGCTCACGGTAATATCGCGCCCCCTTCTTGACGACGAGGGAAGGCCGGTATCTGAGTCTCCATTCATGCCGAAATTCCTCCATGACATGACGGATTGGAAGATGTCAACGCTCAACTCTGAGGGGATAAATATTCTTCTAGATTCTGACGGTTTCACGTTCGAGGGGATTGACCCAGCCGGAAATGTCGCGCGAAATGTTCCGTGCGTAAAGGCTCGTTCAAATACTGTGGCCGCGAGCGATATTCAGGAGTTATTGGAGTGCCCGCTGTTGTGGTATCAGCGTCAGGTAGCAAAACTCTATCAGCCCGATTCAGAGTTAGTCGCCCCCGCTGAATGGGGCAACATGCTTCATAAGTACTGGGAGACTGTCTGGAGGATTTACCGTGATGACATGACGGCGAAGGGTACACGTTTCACGGAAATCGCAAAATCTGAATGGGGGAAGCTGATTGAATCGGGGAAAGATGATCAGACTTACGGGAAGTTTCACCATCTTTTGAGCGACAAGAGACTAAAACGTAGGCTACAGGCTGTTGCGTTCAGGGCTGAAAGGCTCGCGGGGGTTCAGGGTGTTATTCTCGACTCTCTGCACAAGAATTACGAACACGAGGCAATACTTCTTGAGGACGAGGCACAGCTTCAAAGCGGCTGCTTCACAGGGCAGTGCGACAGGATTGAGATACTTCGGGGGCATGACGGCTCACGTGTCGCGTTCATTGCCGATTACAAGGAAGGCCGAATGTCAGCAAAGAGCTATGACGCAGGAATGAAGGACATAGCAGGTAAATTCTGGAACACTGATCTCAATTGCACGGAGTTCAAGCACGGATTACAGCTCTCACTTTACGCGGCCATGTTCGCGGAAAATTGGGGCTTTGACGTTTCGGGAGTGTATATCTTGGGACATGAGGACGGGAAAGTGTGGGGGTCATTCTCGGCTGGAACTCAGGGAATTTTCGCGGACTTTTCGCCGGAAGACAAGGACGGAAAGAAGATTGCTCTTGACACTGACATATCGGGGCGTGTTGACGAGGGGAAATATGCTATGGGGTGCGCCGTGAGAATTTTGGAAGCCGGAGAGTTTTCGCCTGACTATGATTCAGGGAAGTGCAAGTACTGCCACATCAAGAGCATCTGCCGCAAAGGCGAGTTCAAAGGGGACATTACAGATGGGGACGGAGAGGGGTAAAAATCCGCCCCTCGCTATCTATATTTCCTCAAGTGCGCTCGTAACTTTATATCCAGCGTCGCGGATTAGAATATCCTTCCTGAAAAGCTCCAAGTCGTACTTCACCATTCGTTTGACGAGTTCAGGGAAGGTTACTTTTCTCTTCCAGCCTAATACTCTCTCGGCCTTTGACGGATCACCAAGAAGCAAGTCGACCTCAGTGGGCCGGAAATATCGCGGGTCAATCTCAATCACTACATTGCCGTTTCTCGTGTCTATGCCCTTTTCGTCAACGCCTTCACCCCTCCACTCGATAGGGATTCCAGCCTCATGGAACGCAAGTTCTGCAAATTCCCTGACCGAATGAGTCTCGCCCGTAGCAATCACAAAATCTTCGGGCTTCTCCTGCTGAAGTATCATCCACATTGCGCGGACGTAATCCTCCGAATGCCCCCAGTCGCGCTTCGAGTTGAGGTTTCCGAGATAGGTCTTGTCCTGAAGTCCTAGTGCTATTCTTGCGGCGGCTCTCGTGATCTTGCGGGTAACGAATGTCTCACCCCTAAGCTCGGACTCGTGGTTGAAGAGTATTCCGTTGCAAGCGAAAATGTCATATGCCTCGCGGTAATTCACAGTTATCCAGTAAGCATACAGCTTGGCGGCAGCGTAAGGGCTTCGCGGGTAGAACGGCGTTGTCTCCTTCTGCGGTGTCTCCTGAACCTTCCCGAAAAGCTCGCTCGTCGATGCCTGATAGAACTTCGTGTGCTTCTCAAGCCCCAGTATCCTTATCGCCTCAAGTAGTCTCAGCGTCCCCAAGCCGTCAGAGTCAGCAGTGTATTCAGGTGTCTCGAATGAAACGCTTACATGGCTCTGTGCGGCAAGGTTGTAGATTTCGTCGGGCTGAATCTTCTGCACCATGTGAATGAGATTGCTTGAGTCCGTCAAATCTCCGTAGTGAAGGTAGAACTTGTGTCCCTCTTCGTGCAAGTCCCTGTAGAACCTGTCAATCCTCGCCGTGTTGAAAATGGAGCTTCTTCGCTTAAGGCCGTGAACCTCGTAGCCATTCTTCAGCAGAAACGCCGTGAGATATGCGCCGTCCTGCCCTGTTATTCCTGTGATTAGTGCTTTCTTCATCGCTTAACTTCCTCCTTAAGAATTTCAATCATCTCATTGTCATAGTCCATCATGGCGCACGCTATTGCATTCATTCCCTTATTGTCAGCAATATTCACGTCAGCACCGTGCCTGATAAGCAGCCTTATGGTATCGAGCTGTGCCTCGCGCTTAATCGCCGCGTAAATCACCGTAAGTCCAAACCATGATTCCCAGCCTTCAGCCCTTATTCCTCCCGTTCGTATTAGGGATGACATCATTATTTCGGGATTTCTGTCCCTCCCGCTCATAACCCAGAGAAGTGCCGTCATTCCGTCCTTGTCCTGAGCGTTTATATCTGCTCCGTGCTCGATCAGTGCCTCCATCATTCCTGGTTCTGTGCCGACATCGAGAGCCGCAAGCATTAAGGGAGTCCGTTTGTTGTTGTCAGAAATGTTGGGGTCTGCGCCGTATTTGAGCAAAAGCCTCAATATCTCCTCGCCCGTAAGAACCGCGTAAACGAGGGCAGTTTTTCCTGCACTGTCGCGGAAATTTGGGTTTGCTCCGTTCGACAGAAGTATCTCGGTGATGTCGGGACGTTCAGCAGAGATCGAGATGTTTATGGCATTCGTTACGATTTCGGAGCCTAAGCTGAATACTTCGTTGAGGTCAGCGCCATTCTCGGCAAGGAACTTCACCATCTCAGCATCAATGGGCTTGTCCCCTGAGAACATGGCCGCCATCAAAGCAGTCTGTTCGCTCTCAATAAAGCACTTCCGGTTTATGTCAGCACCGTTCTTGAAGATTATGTCGAGGAACGGAATATTCCCGGCCTTCACAGCGATGATCATTGCCTCATCGTATATTGCTCCGGCTTTCATGAGGCTCTTTATGATTTCGGGGTGAATTTTCTTTCTTCTTCGGCCATCGTTGAACTCCTTCATCTGCGCTAAAACTGTGTACATCAACGGATTATATCCTGCGTCGGATCTCACGTTCACGTCTGCTCCAAACTCAATCAGCCATCTCACGACCTTTGGCTTGTTCGCAATTATTGCGAGGAAAAGAGGGTTTTGTGCGTTTGAGCCTATTTGATTTACGTCAGCACCAAGATCAACCAAAAGTTTAAGCAGCCTCTTCTTACCCTTCACTATAGCGGCAGTGAAACCCTCTCCTGAGTATGCCCCGTGTTCCATCAAGACCTTTATTGCGTCCTCGTTCTCCTCCATTACGGCGACAAAGAGCGGCGGAACTTTCGCACCGTAAATGTAGGCTTTCTTGTTCACGCTTGCTCCCCTCTCGATGGCAAACTCCACATCTTCACGGCTTCCAACCGCGCAAATTGCCAGAAAATCCTTCTGCCTCATATGACCTCAATCACCCCTCGTGTATTCGTGTGCCTCGTCAACTATACCATCAATGCTGAAAATTTCATCTTCCCCATCGTGCGAAATGCGACACAAAAATTCTATGTTCCCTTCCTGGCCTCTTATCGGGGAATATGTGAGGCCCTTGACTTTGAAGCCCGTACTCTCACGAATGAAGCCAAGAATCTCCTCGATGACTTCAACATGAATCGCCCTGTCCCTGATTACGCCGCGAGAAATTCTGTCCCTTCCGGCCTCGAACTGCGGTTTAATCAGAACAACAGCCTCGCCCGCAACGTCATCAAGAACAGGAAGTATCAGCCTCAACGATATGAACGAGACATCACAGCCCGCAAATTCTACAGTTTCAGGGAAATCATTGTGCGTGAGATAGCGTGCGTTGGTCCTGTCCATTACGACGACGCGGGGATCAGTCATGAGCCTCCAAATCAGCTGCCCGTAACCGACATCGACAGCATAGACTTTCCGCGCACCTTTCGTGAGCATTACATCAGTGAAGCCCCCTGTTGAGGCCCCGAAGTCAGCACAGACTTTTCCAGCAACATTAAGATTGAAGACCTCAAATGCCCGCAATAACTTGAACGCTCCTCTTCCTGCCCATTGTGGAGAGTCGTCAACAGTAATATTCACTCCGCGCTCGTACATTGCGCCTGATTTCGTGATTACCTGACCATTAACCCGAACTTTTCCCGCCATAATTAAAGCCTGAGCCTTGTTCCTCGTTTCAGTGAGGCCAAGTTCAGGCAGTAATTTATCCAAACGTTCCTTATTCTTCATTCTTGTAGCTGTCCAAGATGTTCCGCGCTGTGAGACCGTAAAGTTCTCGCTGTTCGGATTGAGTGGCATGTTTTACGCAGACATCAGGAACTCCGAAGCGCAATAGCCTCGTACCGTAACCGCCCTCAGCGATCATTGCCCCCAATGCCTCGCCGAAACCTCCGGCCATGTAGTTGTCCTCAACGACCGCGACAGTGTTATAGCGTCTCAATATCCCGTCAACAGCATCAGCATCAACAGGCTTGACCCTCCTCACGTCATATACCGCAGGAACATCAACGCCCTCACGTCCGGCCAAGTCTCTGGCATCGAGAATTATTCCCACGCCCGTACCGTTCCCAAGCAACGCCCAATTCTCGCCGTCATGAATCTTTACGATCCCCTCACCGTTAGACTCAACGCTCAATTTCACGGGAGGGATTTTCCCACGAGGGTAACGAATGAGAGTCGGCCCGTTACGTTTTGAGGCGTAAATCATGCACTCCCTCAACGAGTCCTCGTCGCATGGAGCGAAAATCTCAAGGTTAGGCACAGCCCTTCCCCACGATATGTCGAGCATACCCTGATGAGTATCTCCGTCTGAGCCTGAGAGTCCCGCCCTGTCAACCATAATGACAACCGGAAGATTCTGAAGCGCAATATCGTGCATGAGCTGATCCGTCGCCCTCTGCAAGAATGTCGAGTATATGAACACCCAAGGACGCATTCCCCCAGCCGCAAGTCCAGCTGCCATAGTGAGCATGTGGGACTCAGCAATCCCAACATCGAAGAAGCGTTCCGGGAAATTCCGCGAGAATTTCTCCAGCTTAACACCCGTCATCATGGCCGCCGTGAAGCAAA
>JAFRSL010000137.1 GCA_017427625.1 Synergistaceae bacterium
ATGCTACAGTCCATACTTCACTTTCTTCATCAATTTCCGTAATCGACGGGCTTATTCGGATTACGCGGTTAATCCTGCCCGGTATTTCGCGCTGTTCATGGTCAAAGAAGGCTCTCACGGCAACGTCCAAAAACTTGTGGCATTGTTCTAGAGCGTCCGCGCCCCAGAAAGGGAGGGCAAATTCTACCGAGTATCTTGCCAACTGCTGGACGTTATCAGAACAAGAGATTTCCCCGCCCGTAAAAGTAATCTTAACTGCCGGAATAGTTACCTGCGCCCCTGCATCAATGACGGCTAAATGCTTGCCAGTCTCATCAAAAACAAAGTCATTCAAAGCCTCATCATCAAGGATTTCACGGATCAATTCATATGCTTGTGTGTACATGTTTACGTGCTTCCTAATATGTTTCGTTTAACATATTGCCTAAACATTGAGGTTATATGCAGTTTCTCAGGGTCATTAACACCTAAGAACGGGCGGGCGGGAATATTGCCTCTTCCGAATTGGTGAGTGCGGGCATATTTGAGCTTGCTCCCTATTCGAACTGACTTGTCGTCAGCCTCGTAAGCTACACTCCGCCTCAGCTCGCCTGTATCTTGAAGTATCTTCATGTTGCCCTTCTTGTGGTGCTTCTTGCGGTGCTTTATTGTCGCGGGGGATAACGGCTTCCATTTCTGGCCATCAGGGGTTTGCTCCTTGTCGAATCGCTCACGGATTGTCTGACGCTGAACGTACATACCGACTGAAGTCCAGAATTGGCGCATGTCCCGCAACTTTTCCGCCGTGAGTTTGAGCTTCTGCTGTGCCTTCCTGATGCCTTCAACGTGAATGCTAATCTGCATAGGCCTTCAAGAGTTCGTTAGCCTGATAGACAGCCCGCGTGTGCATAGCGTCAGCAGTAACAGAGTCATAATGAGCGTCAACAAGACTGGACAGAACCTTAACGAGTTTGTTTTCGTTGTCTGAAGGGACGCGGTTATTCCAGACAGAAACAGCCTTATCCCGCGCAGTAAATGCCGTAGTTCCGCACCCGCAAACCTCACACATAACGACATAGCCCGAAAAGTCATCCTTGTACTCCGAGATGACACCAGAGACTTTGGGAGTCCCGCCGCAAAACGGGCATGGCAATAACTCATCCAACACGCATAACACCTCACCAGTTGCCTAATTCATCATCTGTGTAAATTTGCGGGTACGAGCCGTAAAGTACACCCGCAGTATTCATCTCGTCATCGGCCAGACCTTCATCAACGAGCGCGGGAGCATTAGCCTCAACGAGATAATCGAGCATCATTGTCGCGGTCTCGTACTTGTCCTGAACGACAGAATCCTTCTCCGAGTAAGCGATAGCTGAGAAATAGGCGGCAATCTTGCACTCAGCGGAAATCACAATGCCTGTCGCGCTTCTCAGGGGGACGGAGTAAGCGCGGGACAACGAGGCATTAACGAACGCTTCAGCCTTCTCAATATGCCGCGCAATAATCTCCTCAAAATCATCACCGTAATCACGCTCCATCTGCTTGCGTAAAGTCGGTGTGAACTCATGAAGCACATCATCAACAGTGCAGTAGCTCATACTACTTTAGCTTTGACTACACCGAGATTGCTCACTATCACCGGCAACGGGTGCGACTCGACGTAAATATCCATAGCCTTGCCGTCCTCAGTGATTTTTGACTTGGAGAAAATATCCCTAGCGACCAGCGGAGGATTGCCTGCGTCAAAATCGCTGATTGCCCCGTAGAAGAGCCGCCAAAGTGTCGAATTGGTCATGTACACATAGCCGTCCTCAAGATACGGAACAGCCTTACCCTTGCTGTCCTCGTATGTAGCTGAGTACTCGAAAAGCTCCGCCCCCTGCAAAATGCCGATTGGGGTCGCCTCGCCTTTTGCCAGTTCCGTCTTGTTCTGGAAGAGCTGAACGCCGGGAGACTTCATCCAGCCTTCGACATGCTCGTTGTTCATGAATGCGTCTCCAGCGTCTCCGCTCATTATGATTAAATCGGGCGATAACTGGTTGTTGAGAGCCTTGAATGTTTTGGCCAGAGCACGGAGCTGATGAATAGGATTGCCGGATTTGTCCCATGTCTCACTAGTGGCAATCACAGTAGCCTTCGGAAGGTCATAATCGTGCGTAAACTGCCTGCCTTCCTCGCTTGTGTAATCGATTTTGCCCCTCAATGCCTGAGCGAAGAACCATTCAAGCCTCCTGTCGATGAGCCTGCGCAAACCCCTCTGCTTGACCGCGACTAGCTCATTGAACGCCGTCCCCTTGTCCTGAGAAGTCATGTTGATTGGATTCTGAGATGCGGTGCGTATGCGGGTAATCTCACTCGCTGTGATTCTGTCCTTAAGGTAAATCTGAGGCGGAACGACGGAATACCTTCTGCGCTTGCGTGAAATGTTGACCTGGCTGGGCGGGTCATTAGGGAAACCGACGGGAGCGAGGCTGTAGCTTCCTTTCTCGACCTCAAACACGCAGGCTTCATCGAGCATCCTGTGAACCTGTTTGCCGAGACGCGATTTGAGGATTAACGGCTCATCGGTCTTGATGTTGTTGATTGCTGTGGTGAGAGTTAAGGGCGGGAGCATCCCCAAGAGTTCCGAAATATCATAGTTCATAGTTATCATCTCCAAAGTAATTTTTCTTTCTCGTAACGCTGACTGATTACACTGCACATATCCGGGTTAATCTCCATGATGAGGCACTTGCGGTTGAGTTTCTCGCAGGCTATGAGTGTTGTGCCGCTTCCGCCGAACGGGTCAATGACGCAGTCGCCTTCCTGAGTTACAGCCTTGATGTATTCTTCAGCGAGTTCAACGGGCATCTGAGCTGTACCCCAGACCGGGCGAGCCTTCACTGCTCCTTGCGTTATGACGGTCTCAAGAGGCTTATGTGTTCTAAGAGAATATTGCGCTGTCGTGTACATTACACTGCCATCTTTCTGTCTAACTGGTCTATGTGTTCGATTAGGTGTAGGGCATTTCTTGGGGATTGTGTCATTCAGCACTATAGTTTTTTCCCCGAACACGAATATGAACTCATGCCGCAACGGGAACATGTAATGCTGTTGCGCGATTGAGCCGGGGTTAATCTTGTCCCAGACGTTCCACGATAACAGCTTCAGGCCTGCGCCGCGAGCCGCTGAAATATATTCGTCCCAGTAAGTGATAATCTCGTGGTCATGCTTCTTCAGCCCTAAGTTGACGCACATAATATCCGCGTATGGCTTCATGTTCGGGATGAACTGCGCCAGATGAGCGGGAGATAAGTTATTGCCGGAATACTCGTACAGGTCTGAGTATGGCGGGCTAGTGAACAGCAATTTTGCGTGAAAGTCCTGCATGAGGCGTGATATGTCCTCTGGATTGGTGCAGTCTCCGCACGTTAAACGGTGTGAACCCAACTCAATAACTGCTCCATATTGCAAGTATATTCACTCCATTATCTATGTTGTAACGAATGTATAATTGTG
>JAFRSL010000138.1 GCA_017427625.1 Synergistaceae bacterium
ACTGCGACAATGGAAAGGAATGTAAAAACCGGAAACATCGTTCTTGATATGAGGCTGCCTTTATTGACAGGACAGGAACTCGAAAAGCTCGCAGACTACGCAAACTATCTCATGTGGTCGCGTGAAGATGATGACGATGATGACTGGGCAGACGCTCCGCTGACCGAAGACGAAATATCGCAGATAGAGGAAAGCGAAAGAGATTTTGCAAACGGAGAATATCTGACTGTTGATGAACTTCTTGCGGGGTTGCAGGAATGTGGACAGTAATAACGGGCAAGCCTGTAATGCGCAAACTTGCACACATTCCCAATCCAGACAGGGAAAGGCTGACACAGGCAATAAAAGACTTGGAGACCAAACCAGAACAGATGGATATAAAGTCCCTGACAGGACGCGGTGAATACCGTCTTAGGGTAGGAGGCTGGCGTTTCATCATGAAGATAGATGAAGATGAGAAGATAATACGTATCCATTCTCTTGGTTCACGCGGTGATGTCTACAAGAAATAATCCAAAATGAAAAAGTTCTTCACCCTCAAAAAATTATTATTGGCTCTCCTTATTCTTGGCATTTTAAGGCTCGTTCAATACGCAGTCAGCGACATGAACCTCGACGTCGATCTCCTGCGTGAAAGCCTCCTCAACATGCCCGGCATCGTCATGGAGAATATACGCTTCTCCCGCGAAATTTCCGGCGACTTGTGGCAGGTCAGGCTACCATACCTAGAGCAGCGCGACAAATCCGTCAACTTCCGTTCCGCCGACATCAAACGCACCATAAGCGGGGACAAAGGTCAATGGACATTCTTCGGGAAATCTGGCATTTACTCAAACGACGAGAAAACCGCAAGCATCTCAGATCTCACTGGCTCGCTTCAGGAAAACAATCGTAATTGGCTGCTTGAAAGCCCGAATTTAACGTGGAAGAACGAAAATAACACTTTCATTTTCCCGCATGGCCTCACGATTCATGATGACGAGTTTTATCTCTCTACACCAATCGCAAGCACAGATAACTCCCGCGTGATATTATTACAGCATGGAGGCGTAATCAAATGGCGAAAACCAGGAAAATAATCTTTTGCACGTTAATATTCGTACTTCTGTTGGCGGTTTCAGCTTATTCGGCAGATTTTGAGGATTACTACACCCGCGAAGCTGTGGGTGATGAGACAGCTCCCGCGATCGTACCAGATCAAGTAATTCTCAATGCTGACCGTGTTTCTTTTAACGACGAAACAGGCCATGCCCTCGCTGAAGGCAATGCAGTCCTTCAATACAACGGCACTACAATCATGGCCGAGCGCATAGAGTACGATGCTGACAGCCAGAAAGTCAAAGCTATGCCCCTCCCCGGCGAGAAAATAGTCATGAAAAACGGCGGAAGAACTCTCAACGGAGACCAGGTAGATTACGACCTCGAAAGCGGCGAAGGTATACTCTCAGGCCCGGCAACTCATCTTTCAGTCGGCGAAAAAGGCGAAGTCATGTACATCTACGGCGGTGAGATCAACGTCATCCCCTGGGAGCTTGCGGAGGAACGCGGACTCGTCAAAGGTTCACCGCAGGACTACATGCTTCAGTGGCGGAACGTAGCAATGACAACTTGCGCGCTGGATCACCCGCATTACAGGCTGGAGTCGAAAATCATAACCTTCATTCCTAACAGAAGGGTCGTCGCAAAGAAACCCCGCGTATATTTGGGGAATACGTACCTCTTCACGTCCCCTCTCGATTACGTCGTACAGCTGAAACGCAGGAAGCTCGGCTACACTATGATGCCATTCTTCAATAAGAGCGAAATTCATGGCTCACGCGGCGGTCTCACTGGCACTCTGGGCTGGGAAACTGGCTCGGTCTCTTTGGGGCTGTCGTATTCGGGAAGTTCAGGTTTTGAGTACATGCTTGAGGTTGAACAGGAGCTTAACCGCGATTTTGCGATAAGGGTCGGGGTTGAGTATTCTTGGGACGACGTTTGGGACGAGAAAATTTGGCGGCCTTACGCAACGTTGATGTACGACCATAACGGCTGGGCAGCGCATCTCAACTGGACAAGCAACGAATACATCTCCGACAAAAAGGACAGCTATTACGAGTACAAGGGAAGGCTTGACCGTCAGCCCGAGCTGATCGTCTGGGCACCGTGGTTCAGAAATTCGCAGTATTCATGGTCAAGGATTTTCGCAACAATCGGAAGCTACAAGGAAACTCTCTATATGAGGCCGCAGGAAGGCTTCGAGACCCGCTACGGCGTTGGAATCAGGAATTACGCGGAAAAGAGAGCGGGCGACGTTGAGCTTTTCGCAAACACTGAGGGCGTTCTCCTGTTGTATGACGGAAATGACCAGGAAATGCTGAGGAGTTTTCTCGGCGCACGTTATAAAATAGGAGTGTTCGAGTTAGGAACAGGCTACGAACGTCAGTATGCTTGGGGAAGCAGCCCGATGTACTGGGACAAGTACAGCAACAGGCGAAGGGTTCATCAGCGCGTTAGATTCCCAGTTGGACGGGAGGTCTATCTTGCTTTCAGGGGAAGCTATGACCTTTTCGAATCGATGGTTGACGAGACATTCTACAGCGTTCAGTGGGACACGGACTGCATGATCTGGGACTTGCACTACAAGAACGACAGGACAGGGAACGGAAATGACTCCTTCGGATTGAGCATAATGCTGAAGGCGTTTCCGAGCAGGACGGCGGCTTTCGGGCAGAGAATTGAGGTTGACCCGTTCGACAGGCCGTATGATATTCCGGATAGTGACGGGAAAATTACTAGAGAAAGTTGGTATCAGTTACAGTGATTCAGTTATGCTTTATTGACGGTAAATTCGTGAGGCCGGAGGAGGCTGTTCTGCCAATTTCGGACTTGATCATACAGAGAGGCGTCGGAGTTTTCGAGGCTTTCGCGTCATTCGGCGGAAAGTCATTGATGCTCACCCCTCACATGGAGAGATTCATAGCGAGCGCAAAGAGTTCCGAAATCGCTAACCTCCCGGACATCGAGTACATGAAGAACATTGTCCGCGAGGGAATCGCAAAGGTCGGCCATGATGTGAGAATCAGGACGTTCCTGACTGGCGGGGATTATTTCGACGAGGAAAAAGCCTGCTTCCCTGAGCCGAGATTCTTCGTGATATTCGATGACGTTGGACTCATCACGGATGAGGCACGCGAGAAGGGCGTTGTCCTTGAGCCTGTGTCATTCGGCCGCGACAACCCCGAAGTAAAGAGCGTCGATTACCGCGCAACCTACAAGATGCCCCGCGATGCCTATGATATACTCTACTGCCCTCACGGTGAAATCACAGAGTGCGGACACAGCAATTTCTTCCTCATCGTTGACGGCAAGATCATCACAGCTCCTCTGACACGTGTGCTCAAAGGGACGACTAGGTCAGCAGCGATTGAACTGGCAAAGCAGGAAGGTTATACTGTCGAGGAAAGATGCCCGCTTTGGTCGGAACTCACTGGAGCGTCGGAAGCATTCATCACGGGGAGCATGAAGCTGATCGTCCCAGTCGTGAGGATCGGAGGGATTACGATCGCTGACGGGAAGATGGGGCCGATCACACGCCGCCTCTTTGAGCTTTACAGGAAGTATATGGAGAAGTGGCTGGAATAACCCCTCCTTCAAAGACGACCCCTCTGTCTCACTGCGTTCAACATCTACCCTTAGCAGGGGCGACTGTAAGTGCGGAGAACTTCACGTCCCCTGACAAGGGGGAGAGGGCCACCACTGTGGCGAGGGGGTAACTATCAACAAATGTGTAACACCTTCAGTGCAAAAACGCTCTGAAGTCAACCAATAAAACATCAACAGGAGGAAAATTTTTCATGGAACAGATACGCTCATTGTCGCAGTTAATCGAAGAAGCAACCAAGCTCTGTGCAGAGAAGGGACGCAAGCGCATTTCCGTAGCTATGGCAGAGGATGCCGGACTCATCTCAGCTATCGAGGAAGCAAGAAAGTGCGGACTCGTTGAAGCCACGCTCGTCGGAAACCCCGAAAAGGTCAAAGCCTGCATCGCCGAAGCCGGAGCAAGCGAGTCAAACTACCACATTATCCCCGAGAACAACGAAGCAGCCTGCGGAATCGTCGCCGTTACCGAAGTCTCCTCAAAGCGCGCCGACATCTACATGAAGGGTCAGCTTCACACCGACAACTTCCTTCGCGGAATGCTCAACAAGGAAGTCGGTCTCCGCGTTGGGAAAAGAGCAATCTCACACTGCTACTTCCACTCAATTCCCGGCTATGACAGAGTGATCTTCATCGCTGACGGTGCATTCAACATGTATCCTGACCTCAAGATGAAGGCTGACATCGTTCAGAACACCGTAAACTTCGCGCGTTCACTCGGCGTTGAAATTCCCAAAGTAGCCTGCCTTGCCGCCGTCGAAATGGTAAACCCTGACATGCCTTGCACCCTCGACGCAACCGCACTCGTCCAGATGAACGCTCGCGGACAGATCAAGAACTGCATCGTTGACGGACCTCTTGCCCTCGACAACGCAATCGACGAGGAAGCCGCAAGAATCAAGCACATCAAATCACCCGTCGCAGGACACGCAGACGTTCTCTTTGTCCCGCAGATTGAGGTCGGCAACGCTTTGGCGAAATCCATCAGCTTCTTCGCAAAGGGAAGCGAGACAGCAGGACTCATCATCGGAGCAGCAGCACCCGTAGTCCTCACGAGCCGTGCAGATTCACCGAGAGCAAAACTCCTCTCAATCGCAGGCGCAGTAATGCTTGCACATCATCAGGGCTAGTTTCAGGAATGAAATTCGGGCGGGGGATTCGCTTGAGTCTCCCGCTCTTTTTACGCAACAAAAAGGAAGCATATTTAATGAGAAAATTACTCCAAAACCTAATCTTTCTCCTCATCATCACACTCATCGTACTAATCTGGCAGAAAGCCCCCCAGTCATCAATATCAATGACAATCGCAATACTCATAGCAGTCAGCGCGATAACGTTCCTCCACAAAACACCAGACGCTGAATTGCAGTCAGCCGTCAAGAAACGCGATGCCTCGTTCGAGCTTATACAGGAACTCGTCAAGGCCGGAGCAAGCCTCAAATCACGCGACAAGGACGGACGCACTCCCCTCATACTCGCCTCATCAAGAAGCCCGTCAATCGAAATCGTGAGCTACCTCATTGACGCTGGGTCTGACATTGAAGCAAGAGACAATGACGGCAACACACCGCTCATTAACGCAGCAATGCTGAACCCTGAAGCAACGATCCTCAACGTGCTCCTCAAATCAGGCGCGAAAGTCAACGCTAAGAACGACAAGGGCAACACTCCCCTCATGATGGCGGCCATGTTCAACCCCAACTCTGAGGCTCTGAGAATGCTCATCGAGAACGGTGCTGACGTAAGGGCAAGGAACGTTGACGGTCTCACAGCGTTACACAGGGCATCGAAGCAGGAATATGTAGCAATGCTCGTCAACTCTGGCGCTGACGTGAACGCTTCGGACATTATGGGTCATACGTCGCTTATGAGCGCGGCTTTCGACGACAATCCCGAAGTCGTGGCAGCTCTGCTCAATTCTGGTGCAAAAGTCGATGACCGAGACAGGGAAGGTAAGACGGCCTTGATGTATGCCGCTGAGAAAAATCTTGCCGAGAACGTGAAAATCCTGATGAGTTTCGGAGCAGATAAGTCAGTGAGAAATATTGATGGGAAAACTGCGATTGAATTGGCTCACTCGGAAGAAGTGAAGAAATTTTTGGCATAAAAAAATCCCCCTTCACTAATTCGGGAGGGGGATAATATTTTATTTGCAGGGCGAATATCCGCAGCTGAAGCAGTATTCACAGCCCGAAATCATTTCGAGAGGCGCACCGCAGTCAGGGCATATAAGCGATTTGTCGAGCCTCTTTGCCTCAACTGTCTTGCGGTTTATGAGCTTGTCCAGCAGCAAGGCTATAGCATCGGGGATAGACCTCGCCACATGGTCATCGTCGCTGTCGAGCATCCAGTATTCCTTCCCGGAAAGCCCCCTCAACGTGTCGATGAAGTCCTCAAGTACACAGCCTGAACGCAAGCCTATCGAGATTACGCGGGAAAGTGCCTCAGTCATGGCCTTGAGTTCCGAGCCTGACTTCCCAACGTTGATGAATATCTCGAACGGATCCTTGCCGTCCAAGTTCAACGTGATGTAGATGCTTCCCCATGGGGTTGTGTCCTTGATTGTCTTCCCGAAAACTACGGGTGAAGGACGCTCTTTCACGCGGCGGGGCTTCTCCTGCTCCTCTGGCTCAGGGTCAGGCTTCTTCTCCTC
>JAFRSL010000139.1 GCA_017427625.1 Synergistaceae bacterium
CTTGTGGAACAATCCTTTTGCCGATGGCGTACCCATGAGGACGAGGGTCTTTGCGCCGCCTCCTGACTGACCGAACACAGTAACATTCTCGGGATCTCCGCCGAAGTTTGCAATGTTACTGTGAATCCATTCGAGAGCCGCGACAATATCACGTGTACTTTGGTTGAATGAGTCCTTGTACTTCCCGCCGTAAGCCGAAAGATCAAGGAAGCCCTCAACGTTGAGCCTGTGGTTTACGCTGACGACAACGACATCGCCCTTCCGTGACAAGTTCTCGCCGTCGTAAACATCCTCGACAGTTGCCGCGCCCATCATGTGCCCGCCTCCGTGTAACCAGACCATTACGGGGCGTTTCGCGTCATCGAGTGCGGGGGTCCAGATGTTGAGGTTCTGGCAGTTGTAGCTCTGTGCGAGGATTCTGGGTTCCCAGTGAGGCCAGAAGTAGTGCGGCGGGAAAATGTCGCCCTCGCGTGAGGTGTCCTGCGGGGACATTGTTCCGTAAGTCAGCGCGAGACGGATTCCTTCCCATGCCGGAACTTTCGTCGGGGGCATGAAGCGTTCGGCCTGAGCGTAGGGGACTCCGTGGTACGTGAATATTCCATCACGGACGTAGCCCTGCAACTTTCCGGCCTCTGTGTCAACGACAGCTATTCCCGGCCCTGCGAGAATCTCAGCGAATGCCGAGCCTGCAAGTGCTAATACGACAAGTGTTACTGCAAAAATTTTACGCATTTACTATTTCCTCCAAACATAAAATTGTTTTGTACCGATATTATAAATCTTGAACGGAGCAGTGAAACGCCCATTCTTGTCGATGAATGAATACAAACGGATTTCCTCATCAGGGGTCATACCGTAGCCGTCTTCATCTCTCCAGTACATTCCGTCAGGCTGTACCTGCCAAATCATGATGATATTCCCATCGTAATCCACTATAGTCCGCTCCTCACCCGAAGCACTTGTGAACACGATTGAAGGATCATCTCCTTTCTTGCGGTAAAGATGATCACCAAATGTTACCCACGCATTAAGGGTTGGAGTTCCTGATGATTGTTTCATTGAATTACAGCCCCTTCGACTCAAGCCATCTCTCTATGTGAGCGGCTATCTCTTTGTTGTTCAGCTCTTGGAACATGAAATGACTGTTGCCCTTTATGCCCTCGTCAGGAAGATAAACAACTGTAGCATCTCCGCCGTCCTCGTTGTAGTGTTTCGCAAAATCACGGCACTGGTCAAGCACACTCTTCCAGAAAGCGGTACTCTTGATGTCTTCCGGGCCATTCTCGATGTAGTCGCCGAAGTAGAATATCATCGGGATTTTTGCCGCAACGAATTTCTTGTAGGTCTCGCTTCCAACTTCAGGAGCAAAGCCAGGTTCAATCGCAACGATAGCTGCCATGTTCTCCGTGTCAGTCTGCCAGCCTACACGACCTCCCTGCGAATGTGTCAGGTAGACAGCCTTCTTGCCCGTCATCTTGTGAGCTTCTGACAGCACAGCACTCAAAGCCTCGCCGAAAATTACGACATCATAATTTCCTGTGTTCGGTGCCATCTGACGAAGGAATTGATTCAACGCTTCTTCTCCGGCGGGGAACTGACTGCCTTCGTAGCGGTTCGGGGTTCCTCGTCCGATCCTGAAATGCGTGTACCATGCCTGATCCCCGGGGTTGAACTCGGTTCCGTTTGCCCGCGTGTCTTGGTCGTTGTTCACGATTTTTACGGTTGAACCTGCTGCTCCTCGTCTTGGCTGGTCAACGAGGAATGCCGCTCGCCCTTCCTTGAGGAAAATGTCGCTCCAACCCTCGCGCCTGTCAGGAGTGCTCTGCCAGCCCGTCCGAGTTTGCCCGTAACCGTGAAGGTAGACTATCGGGGTCTTGTTTTCGCCTTCGGGGATCTGGTAGAAGACATTCGCATGATCAACGTGGGCTGTGTTTCCTGCGCGTGAGAAATCAAGCCAGTTTTCCGAAACGTTGAACTCTCCCGGCAATGGTTCTGTTACAGTTCCTCCAGCCGAAAAAACTCCCTGCTCACGGATATTCAGACCGAACGCCGGAACCGTGAGCGACAATATTACAAATGCGAGTAAAAATTTTCTCATTGCAAATTTCTCCTTTCCAAAAAATTAACACATGTTAGAATTTTGACAACCGATAGATTATAACGGTCAACCAAATTTTTAGGGAAGTGAAAATTTCATGATCTACACAATGTTACAGGCCTGCCGCGAAACAGGAATGACCTATCAGGGCCTCAAGTTCTACTGCAACGCCGGACTCGTCCCAAACGTTAAGCGCGACAACATCAACCGCCGTATATTCGACGACGACGACATCGCTTGGATTAAGAGCCTCCGAAAACTCAGGCAATGCGGAATGAGCATCGCTGACATTAAGGAATACATGAACCTCTGCCTAAAAGGTGAAAGCAGCATACCCGAACGCAAGACCATACTCTCAAAGACGAGAAAGCGGCTTCAGGAACAGATTGACGAGCTTAAAGAGTCGATACGTTACATTGACGAGAAGCAGGGATTCTATAACGGCGTTCTCTCTGGGACAGTCAAATATGTCAGCCACCTTCTTCCCTGCGCGTGCAATCTGGACAGGTAGGTACAATCGCAACTGTGTTTCAGGGTATAATGTCAATCGAGGTGATTAAACATGAAGAAATATCTTGCGGTAATCTTGGTTGTGCTCCTTTTCACGACAGGGGCATATGCGGAAAGTGTCAGCCTTCACATTGACGGCTCAGTTGGGAAACTCTCGGCAGTGATCCAGAGGCCAGAACTCAAAGCTGGCGAGAAATGCCCGATGGTCATGCTTCTTCACGGCTTCACGGGCAACAAGACAAACCGGCCACTGACCGACATTGCTGACGCTCTGGAGAAGGAAGGCATCGCTTCAATCCGCTTCGACTTCAACGGGCACGGCGAGAGTGAGGGTGCGTTCGAGAACATGACGGTACTGAACGAGATTGAGGACGCTAAGAAGGTCTTTGAGTACGTCAAGGGGCTTGAATATGTTGACGGCGTTTCAATCGCGGGGCATTCACAGGGCGGAGTCGTTTCGAGCATGGTTGCGGGCGAACTGGGACACGGGAACATCAAGAGCGTTGTGCTCCTCGCACCTGCGGCAGTACTTCGTGATGATGCTCTGAGGGGAAACGTATTCGGCTCTGCGTTCGATGCTGGGAATCCTCCTGAGACCGTTAAGGTTATGGGAAGGTTCGACTTGGGACGAGGCTACATACTTTCAGCGCAGACCTTGCCGATTTACGAGACGGCTGAGAAATTCACAGGGCCTGTGTGCTTGATTCACGGGACGGCTGACAGGATTGTTCCCTACACCTACAGCCTGAGCTATCACCGTGTGTATTCGGACAGTGAGCTTCATCTCATTGACGGCGCGGACCATGGCTTCAACGGTTTTGAGAAGACTGCGGCGGAATTTGCTGTGCCCTTCTTGAAATCTCACACGAAGTAACAACAAAAACAGCGGGGAAGCATACACACCCCGCTATACTTTCTCACATTCCTATGTTGAACAAGTTGTCGATCAACTGCTGCTTGAACTGATCGCTCGGCGATTCATCCTCAGCACTCGGCGCTCCCTTCCCGACTGGCAGCTTGAAGCTCATCTTGAACTGTGTCGTGTCCCTCTGCTTCTCCTCGTCCCTGTTGAGAACGTCAATCGGCAGGAAGTCCTCAATCGGCTTCGTTACCTTCAAGTCCCTGAGCTGAGGATCATACGGTGAATTAGCCAGCGTGAATGATACGTTCTGAAAATCACGACGCTTTATCCCCATCACCCTGCTCGCAGCATCACGAAGAACGTTCCTCGTAAGCCCGCCTGTCATGTACTGGAATACTCCCTTCATCGCTCCCAAAAGCTGGTCAAGTAGCTTCAGGTCAAACCTTCCGTCGCAGAGAAGCTTCATTCCCTTTCCCGGAATACCGCATGAGCCGTTAATCGTGAAGTACCTGTACAATGGCTCGTCGAACCCTGCCCTCGCTCCAGTTCCCGGGTTGAGGAACAAGTCCTTTCCGTCCCAGAAGAATGACCCGCTGATCTTCTCGAACGTTATCTTTCCCGTCGGCGTTATGCTCTCAAGTGCCTTGACACTCTGAAGTGCGCCCGCGCTCGTCGAAAAATTACCGTCAGCAAAACTCAGATTCATCCCCATTGATGAGCTTCCCTTCATCGTAACGTTAGCATCAACAGTCCCGACAACCTCACCCTCAGGCATGAACGGTTGCGCAAGTTTTCCAAAGTCAACATGTGAGGCCTTAACGTTCCCGCGCCATTCCGTTATTTTCTCCTTCATGTCAACCTCAAATGTCGACCTTATCGTACCTCCGCTCAAGATTGCTCGCCCGTTCGTCATCTGAATCTTTCCTTTGTCGGCAAGGACTTTCACGGGAAGATTGATGTCGCTGATCTTTACCTTGTCCATGAGAGTTATGCCGTCGGATTTCGCGTTAATCACGATTGGTGCGCCGGGCTTTGTGTTTCCGTGAACGTGGGCGATGATCTTGCCCTTAACCATTCCGGCCATGTTCGGCATCTGCGTCTCTATCGCGCTGTCAACATCAAGCGGCTTGGTGTCAACCGTGTAATATATCCCGTCGTTCTTTATTTGGAGGTCAATGTCAGATTCAGGCTTGAAGTTTTCGATTCGTGCCTTTGCGTTCATGACGAAGTGATTTTTTGCCGGAGACTTAACGCTGAGAGCAATGTCGTGAATCTCGGACTTCTGGTAGAGTATCGGCCTTGTAAGCTGAAGATGCGCTGTTGGCTGTGCGAACGTTCCCGTTACACCTGCCCTTGCGTCAATTACACCCTCAACTGGAGCTTTCTGCATGAAGTTCTTGAGGAGTGCCTTCAAGTCGAGATGCCTTACAACCGTGTCGATGTTCAGAGTGCTCGACATTATATCTTTCATGTTGGGCGAGATATTCCCTGAACCGCTTATTGCCGCACCGTTCACAGTTGCCTCAACCTTCCTGAGATTAACGCGCTTCATGCTTCCGTCAGCCTCGATCGTGGCGTTAGGAACGTCCACAAAATCAACGGCCTTTACGTTCTTGGCTGTGAGTTTTGCTGAAAGGTTCGAGAGCGTCATGTTGCCCTTTGCACTGAGGCTAGCTGTCCCAATGCTGGCCATGTTTCCGGCCTTTATGCTGTCAGCGTTGATGTTCGCGGTTATTGCGGCTGTATTGAGGCTGCCTTTGATGCCCGCGTTACCCCTGACCCTTCCTGAGATTGGCATTGACTTGTCCTGAAGCTTCAGAGCGTTCATGAGCTGTGCGAGATTTATCCCTGACGTTGAGGCCGTGATGTCTAGCGCGGGATTGGCCATGTTTCGGAGATTGACCGTGCCTTTTGCGTTGACCGTTCCGCCGGGGAGTGATGCTTTCGCGTTGTTGATGTTCACGATACCGCTATGAAGTGAGACTGGAATATCAGCGTCGCCGAATCTCATGCCCTGAAATCCTGCGTTTCGCGCCGAGAGTGAGGCGTTGGCATTGATGGCGTTGATGTCGGTGAATTTCCCCGAAGCGTTGGCGCCCAGCGAATACTTCCCTGAAACGTCCTGAAGTCCCGGAATGAATTTCATCTCGAGATTGCGAACGTCAGCGTCGGCCTTGAATGTCGAGTCGTTGAGGTTGGCCGTAGCGTTGAGAGTTGCCGAGCCATTCGGGAGAGTTGCCCTCGCGTTATTGACGGTGAGGACGTTGTTGCGGAATGTTACGGGGATCTCAGCGTTGCCGATGTTTATGCCGGTATAGCCAGCATTATGCGCCGTGAGTAATGCGTCGGCGGTTATCGTCTTCGTGTCGTAGAAGCTCCCGGAAGCATCAGCCTTTAGCGAGTACGTACCCTTTAGCTGTTTCAACTGAGGAATGAATCGGAGGTCGAGATTC
>JAFRSL010000140.1 GCA_017427625.1 Synergistaceae bacterium
CGCATTCGCACAGCCTCACAGAATCCAATCAACATGACTTCACAGGACAAAGGGACGGCGTTTAACGAACTGATAGCGGTTAAGCAGACAGGGTTACGCAGACTTGTTGACAGGCGTGTTGAATGGTTCTTTGCGCAGGCTCTTAACGGCAAAATTGATTACACCAGCGATGAGGGCAGACAGTTCAAGCATGATTATGACTTGCCTAAAGCAACAGTAATCGCCGCTAATGAGACGTGGGACACTTCCGGCAATCCTATTCACCAGTTACGTGCTTTAGCAAAAACTTTCAAGAGCCTTAATAATCAGCTATCACCCGATTTAATCATTATGGGCGGCAAGGCTGGAGACGCTTTCATGAATAATGAGCATGTCGAAGACTGGATGAAATCACCGGGCGTTCAGTTGTTCCAGAATAAAACGGAGCTGGCTAAAGGTGAGGCGACTCCTATCGGCATTTTGCAGGGCGCGGAGCTTTTCGAGTATTCAGCCACCTATGAGGACAGCAAGGGCAAGGCTACTCCGTATCTTGATGAGGATTACGTTTACCTCACGAACTCCACGCTGTGGCGGTTATTCTACGGGGCTATAAGTGATTTTGACGCTGGCAATCCGCCTTTAGTGGCGAGGGATATTTTCTCGAAGTCGAAAATCACGGAGGACGGCAAAGCTATGGATATTTACGTTGAGTCGCACCCTCTGCCCGTCATCGTAAGCAATCTCGGTGTTGTTAAAGCTAAGGTTGTCTAATGAGCTATTGCACCGTAGATGATGTAATTCATGAGTTCACACCAACTTTGCGCGTGAATATGGAGCGTGATTACGGTGAAACGTTTGAGGAAAATATTGCGCAGCATATTGAGAAGGCTGAAGCGTTCGTTAATGCCTCCTTATCCCGCGCCTATTCCGTCCCTTTAAGGAGCGCAACTAGTGTAGTTATCTCTGCTGAATGCAAGGTTGCCGCGTATTTCTCGGCTATCGCATACTCGGAGAAAGACTCCGTTGTTCAGGATAAGTACGAAACTGCAAAGATGATGCTTGACTGGCTCGTTGAGGCTAATAATCCCGCGCTTGTTGATGACGGTCTCACCAACGAGGAACGGAATAACACAGGTATCCTTTACGGTTCAGGCAGTCAGATTTACACAGAGGAGGAAATATCCAAATGGTGAAAGAGACTTTGAATAGTTGCCCGTTTTGCGGCGGTAAGGCTGATATTTTTGTCGTAAATGATGATGGCGAGAATAACAGCGAGGGCTTTATTGCAAGCTGTAATAACTGTGGGTGCAGTACGATATTCTGTGAGAGTGAAGCCGAAGCTGTTACCCTCTGGAACAATCGCGCTCCTAATGAATGTGAGAATGAACTTGTGAAACTCCTTGCGATTATCGTTGACAGCTGGGACTGTGAATTGAATTTGCATTCTAAGCGTATGCGGGCTGTTCTGGCTGCTAAAGATTTGCTGAAGTCTTATGCAGATTAGCGTCCGTGTTGAAGGTCTCAGCAAGGTACAGCAGAAACTCAAAGTTACGGCGGATAAGCTCCACAGCCTAAAACCTTTCTGGGAGACTGTCGGAATGTATGTTCAGCGTCAAACCATAAGGGAGCGTTTCAACAAGGAACAAACGCCGGACGGCCAGAAATGGAAGCCGTTAGCCCCTGCGACAATCCGAAAGCGCAAGAAACGCCACAAGCGCGGGAATATGAAAATCCTTCAGGATACAGGCGCGTTACGCAAGAGCGTGGCATATGAAGCGGGCAATAACTATGTGAAAGTCGGCAGTGTCTTAAAGTATGCAAGGATTCACCAGTTCGGCGGAACTATACATTTCAGAAAAAAGAAAGGTTCTGTAACTATTCCTGCACGGCCTTTTCTCGGTGTTACCGATAAAGAAAAGCAGCATATCACTTCCATGTTCAGGCAATACCTTAAACGCCACATTTTAGGATAATCAGCGGGACATTTAGAGAAAAAATCTCAGAAGAAAATTTTTTGCGCACATTGCGGGACATACAGGACATACACTATTTATAGTGTATGTCCTGTACCGCTGTGTTGTCCCAAAATATTGTCAAAAAATCCAGTCGTAATAAGACTTTAGATATACCAAGCATTCGGGGTAAAAGTGAGTGCGAAAAACTCAATGTCCCGCCATTTTTCCCGTTATGGAGGTTCTCAATGTATACAGAAGCATATGAATTACTCCGTGAAATTCTTGATGATGAGGCTTTGAATGATTATGTCTTCAGGGAAACTGGCAAACACTTAGCTGTCATTGACGCTGGAGCGCAAATCACTACTCCGTCCGCAAAAATTACTTTTTCAGGCGGGGAAATTTCGCAGTCTGATAACGTCATACAGATTGCTAACTACAATATCGCGTTTGTTCTGCCGTCTTGGAGTGCAGACGCTCTCAGCAAATCACACGAATTTTTAGATGTTGCTGTTAAGGCTTTCTTTGAACACGAAATGAGAGATAACCCTGTCAGGATTAACAGAGTCCTGCGGATTAGTCCTTCAATCATTGAAGAGGGTGAAGAAAGCGAATTATGGACTGTGGCGTTTGACGTTGCAGTCTCAATTTTTATTGATTAGGAGATGGTTTTTCATGGCTGTACGTAATGCAGATGATATTCTTATCGGCGGTGGCCGTGTCTTTATCGTTGAGCCTTCTGCAACAACTGGAGGCACACCGACATTTCATGAGTTAGGTTTCCTTCAGGGTGAAATTAAAGGTGAGGAACAGGCAAGCTCGCAGACTATAAAAGAATCTGAGGGGGGGACTGTCCTTATTATTGCTACGGACAAAGAAGTCCACTTCACATTCAGCCTTCTTGAGGCAAATTTAGAGACTCTCAAAATGCTTAACCCTTCAAGCGGTTCGCTTAATAATGCTGGAAGCGATGATGACGGTTTTGCTGTCGGTACGTTCCAGTCTGATAATACGTTCTTGGTTGAGTTCTGGCACAAGAAGCGTTCAGGCAAATACAGGTGCTTCCGTATCTTTAAGGGCAAAATCTCAGGTGCTTTCACTTCTTTGCTCATCAATCAGGATAACGCAAGCCCGACTCCTGTTGATATTATCGCAGTCGCTGATGATACGAAATCCACAAGCCAGAATTTGTATGAAGTCTTTGAGACCACTGCTGCAAACGCACCGAACGGAGGCTGGTAAACGTGAAGGATTTAAAACGCGATAAGGTTTGTGCAAACATTCAGGGCAAAGAGTATCAGCTTAGGGAGTTATCACTTTCGGAGAAGAATAAACTTATCGGCGGTCTCGGTGAGTTCATCAATAACATTGCTAAAAACGCATTCTTCAAGAAAAGCGATGACGGCGGTATCTCGTTCAACTTCATTGATGAAATTTCGCTTGCTGAACTCAATATCGACAAAATCATTCTTGGTGCTGTGAATATCCTTCCTGAACTCTTGAAACTCGCAGTGCCGGACTTCAACGACTGGGACAATTTGCCTGAATCTGAATCCCGTGCTTTGCTGCTTAAAGTCATTGAGCTTCAGGACTTCAAAGGTTACATCACAAATTTTTTCTCTTTAGGGACGGCGATTATCCGCTAATACAGGCGGTTATCGCTTCACACATTGATTACAACACAATCATGAATATCTATCCTGAATCTGTGGCGAGGGC
>JAFRSL010000141.1 GCA_017427625.1 Synergistaceae bacterium
CGTGTGCGGCCATGAGTCCGGGAGCAACCGCCTGCCAGTCAACAGGGTTGAGGAATATAGCGTCAACGCCCTGGGCTACAATGTCCTCAATCTGTGGGATCTGCTTCACGGGGTCAAGTGCCGGGTCGAGCGTCACAAGCGTATCACCGTTAGCTTCTACTGCTTTTCGGATTGCATCATCCATGACACCGAAAAAAGGGTTGTTTAAGGTCATGTACGTTGCTGCAAACCTTTTTCCCTGTGCACCCGCTGCACAGACCGAACCGATAATGAGGGATACTGCGAGGAGTAATACAAAAAGTTTCTTCATGATAAGAGACTTCCTCCTGTATAAATTTTTTGTGCAAATGAAAAATGGATAAAGTAATTATACAGCGTGAGGAATAATTTTGCAGATGATGTTACAAAATGATAAACATAAAATAAATTAAAGATTTTTTCTCAAAACACATTGCGTATGCTCCTTGCTTTACTTTTTCACTTTTCTTCACTAAAATACAAACACATAGCAATATGGGCGTTCTGTAAAAGGAACGGATAAATACACAACAGTCTTAGAGCTGTTTGGGCTGGCATGTAGCCTTTGTGATTTTCGTATCGCATAAAAATTGCCAAATAATAGTTCAGGGCAGAGGCGGGAGTCAGACAAAGTAATAGGATAAGGTGTAAAAGCCTTTACCAGATAGAAGCTGAGTAAGCCAGCTCCAGCGAATAAGGGTATTCTGAGGTGGAAGTATCAAGCTCAGACGTTCAGGCCGTGTACCAAACTTCACTAAAAGCTCTAGACTTCTGTCGTGAGTGGTTTACGTCCTATAATTTCACAATCGCTAGCCCTTCCCTAGCTCGCCCCCCGTCAACTTGCTGTATAATTCCACCCGTAAATCACAAATTCTAATCGGAGGTAAATTTTTCATTCATGCCCTACAATTTCACTGACATAGAATCAAAGTGGCAGGAACGCTGGAACACTTCCCATTGCTTCGAGTCTCACACAGACCCTTCCCGCGAAAAGTTCTTCTGCCTCGAAATGTTCCCCTACCCTTCCGGCGCGCTTCACATGGGACATATCCGAAACTACTCAATCGGCGACCTCCTTGCCCGCTTCCACAGAAAGAACGGAAAGAATGTACTCTACACAATCGGCTTCGACTCCTTCGGAATGCCCGCTGAGAACGCCGCCATAAAGTTTAAGACAAAGCCCCACGACTGGACGCTCTCGAATATTGCCTACATGACAGAGCAGCTGAAGCGAATGGGCTATAGCTACGACTGGAGGCGCGAGGCAATAACCTGTCTTCCCGAATATTACCGCTGGAACCAATGGATATTCCTCCAGATGTACAAGCGCGGCATAGTCTACCAGAAGGAAGCTCCCGTGAACTGGTGCGATACCTGCGGAACTGTCCTCGCCAATGAGCAGGTCGTTGACGGAGGCTGCTGGAGATGCGGAAATCCCGTCCACAAGAAGAACCTCAAACAGTGGTTCATCAAGATCACTGACTACGCTCAGGAATTGCTTGATGACATCGACAAGGAACTCGCTGAAGGCTGGCCGAGAAGAGTCCGTATAATGCAGACTAACTGGATCGGACGCTCAGAGGGCGCAAGGCTGTCGTTCAAGATTCCAGAGCTTGACTATGAGCTTGAGGCATTCACGACGAGGTTCGACACGATTTACGGCGTTACGTTCATCGCATTAGCCCCCGAACATGAGCTAGTCCGGAAAATGAGGGCTTCAATGTCCCCCGATGATGCCGCGAAACTTGACTCTTTCGTGAAGCAGGTAGCCTCTCAGTCATCAATCGAACGTTCAGACGCGGGCGCGGAAAAACTCGGTTTCAAGACCCCATTCTTCGGCATCAACCCCGTGAACGGCAAGAAGATTCCGATTTGGGTAGCGAATTATATCCTCATTGACTACGGAACGGGCGCGATCATGGGTGTTCCTGCGCATGACGGAAGGGACTTCGATTTTGCGAGGAAGTACGGCATTGACATTATACCTGTCATAAATCCTGCTGACGGTACGGTTCTTGACGGTTCAGCGATGGAACATGCTTTCGAGGAGGACGGTATTGCCTGCAACTCCGGCAAGTTCGACGGAATGAAGACGGCTGATGCGATTCCGGCCATGATAGATTGGGGCGAGAAGGAAGGAATCTGCAAGCGCGAGGTGAACTTCAAGCTCCGCGACTGGTTAATCTCACGCCAAAGGTATTGGGGGACTCCGATTCCGTTTGTCTACTGCGAAAAGTGCGGGGTCGTTCCAGTCCCTGAGGACCAGTTACCCGTGAGGCTTCCTGAAGATGTCGAGGTCAAAGAAGTCGGACATTCACCGTTGCTCGACCTTCCTGACTTCCTCAACACGACATGCCCTCATTGCGGAGGCCCGGCAAGACGCGAGGCTGATACTATGGATACGTTCTTCTGCTCGTCATGGTACTTCGACAGGTACTGCTCCCCTGGCTGCGATGATTCACCGTTCCACAAGGAGGACGTTGACTACTGGATGCCTGTTGACCAATACATCGGCGGAATTGAACACGCATGTCTCCATTTAATATATGCCCGATTCTTCGCCAAGTTCCTCACCGATATAGGCCTCACAGAGTCCCGCGAACCATTCACACGCCTCCTAACTCAAGGAATGGTCATCAAGGACGGAGCGAAGATGTCGAAGTCTCTGGGTAACACAGTAGATCCGACCGAGATGGTGAAGAAGTACGGGGCTGACACGATAAGGCTGTTCATACTCTTTGCCGCACCGCCCAACAACGATTTGGACTGGTCAGACAGGAACGTCGAGGGCGCACACAGATTCTTGAATCGAGTGTGGCGATACGTTGAGGAAAACGCGGAAAATCTCAGGAAGTACGGGAAGATCATTCCTATGAACGAGGTCAAAGGCTCGGCACTCAGGGACTTAAAGCGGAGGATTCACACGACGATAAAGAGCGTAACGGACGACATAGCGGTTGAAAAACAGTTCAACACCGCCATAGCCCGCCTCATGGAGCTTACCAACGCGGTGTACTCGCTCAACGATGACTCGCCCGAAGCGTGGGAATTGAAGCGCGAGGCCGTTGACGTTCTGCTGAACTGCTTATCGCCATTCTGCCCTCACATCACCGAAGAATTATGGGAGATGCTGGGACACGAGAGTATGCTTTGCCTTGAAGCATGGCCGGAAGCAGACGAGTCGGCAATGGTTCAGGACAGCGTTACGGTGGTTGTGCAGATTAACGGGAAGGTTCGCGGGAAGTTCGAGCGTCCTGCCGGAATGGACAAGGACGAACTCGCGAAGAGCATAATGGCCGAAGACTTCATAGCCGGAAAGATTGCGGGCAAGGAAATCGTCAAGGTCATCGCAGTTCCCGACAAGCTGGTCAATATAGTGGTTAAGGGGTAAGATTTTGGTGAATCTCCTGCTCTTAAATGGGCGGGAGATTTTTTACATAGTGCTATAATATTTTTCAACACGCACTAGGAGAGATTGTCAATGATTCCCAAACATGCAAGAAGAGGCTTTACTCTGGTTGAGTTGCTGATCGTTATTGTGGTGATAGGGATACTGTCGGCCATGATGATGTTGTCGAGTAC
>JAFRSL010000011.1 GCA_017427625.1 Synergistaceae bacterium
ACCTCCGAAGTGTAGCGGCAGACGAGGCGGCGAAGAACATCGAGGGGATCGACGACATTGACGACCTTACCCGTGAGGACGTATTGAGCGACAGTGTAGATGTCCCAGTAATCCGCCTGGTTAACGGATTGTTCGTAGATGCACTGAGGCAGAGAGCGACGGATATTCATGTTGAGCCATACGAGGACGAGGTACTGATACGCTTCAGGATAGACGGAGTATTGCAGGACAGGCTGAGGCTTCCGCGTTCAAACCAAGCCCCATTGACGAGCCGAATCAAAGTCATGAGCCGAATGGACATAGCGGAACACATGGCCCCACAGGACGGCCGAATAGGAATAACGGTAGGGGACAGGGCTGTTGACGTTCGAGTGGGATTAGTGCCGACGCAGTACGGAGAGAGAATAGCGATGAGGTTGCTGGACAAGGGGCATGGATTGCTGACGCTTGAGGACTTGGGAATGGAGGAACGAGAGCGTGGAATAATGAACGAGCTAATCCACCATCCTCACGGAATGATACTCTTCACCGGCCCAACGGGTTCAGGAAAGTCGACGAGCCTCTACGCAATATTGCAAGCCCTGGCAAGCCCCCAAGTCAACATAATCACGGTAGAAGACCCGGTAGAGTACGCATTGCCTGGAGTCTCACAGATTCAGGTGAACGAGAAAGCCGGAGTAACGTTTGCTTCAGCCCTGCGCTCAATCTTGCGGCAAGACCCTGACATCGTAATGATAGGAGAAATGCGAGACTTCGAGACTGCCCACATCGGAGTACAGGCATCATTGACGGGACACTTGGTGCTGTCAACCCTTCACACGAACGACAGCATAAGCGCGATAATCCGTCTTGTAGACATGGGGATAGAGCCATATTTAGCGGCATCATGCATGATAGGGACGGTAGCGCAGAGACTAGCCCGAAGATTATGCCCACATTGCCGGCGTGAGATAAATCCCCCAGCGATGATGGCGAGGCAGGGATTGACGCGGGCATTCGAGCCGGTGGGATGCACGCATTGCCATAATACAGGTTATCGCGGACGAGTTGGATTGTACGAGCAGTTTGTGATAAACGAGGCGATACAGGAGGCATTTGTTGCAGGAGCAGCGGCCTCAAAGTTGCGAGAGATAGCGCGTGAAAGTGGCTTCAAGACGCTGTGGGAGATAGGAATGTCGGCGGTACAGTCAGGTTTGACTTCACCCGATGAGCTAGCGCGTGTTGCCGGTGAAGACTAATTTATCACGAGAAGGAGGCGGATATTATTACGATGATAGACGAGAGAACGCTTGAGGAATTTGTTGCAAAGCAGAGCATAACTGAACTGATAAACAGCTATCTAATGTGCATTGAGGAAAAGAATTTCAATGTTCGTGATTTAGGCCGTTTCTTTGCGGAAAAGGTCAGCATGAAATTTCCCTTTTCAAAACATGTCAGCAGCGTGAAAGATGTAGCGGAGATATATCAGGTTCATCTGACGCAGTTCGATTTTATCCATCACATACCGAGCGGAATGATTTTCAGGTTCAGTTCATCATGTGCGGCTGATATTCAATGCTATCTTCACGTGATGTACAAGAGGAAAGCCAGTCCCCAGCTTCTAACGTCGATAGAGCTTCTTCATTGTTCAGTCCGCAGAAATGATACCAGCAACAACGACTGGAGAATATCCGGGTTTGAGATAAAGACAGTTTTCAGTCAGGAGAGCCAGTAATGCCATACTTCAGCTACACCGGCTACGACGCAAAGGGCAAGTCCACAAAAGGCACGATCGAGGCCGGCTCATCAATCCAAGCAGTAGACCGTCTGACAGAACGCGGAATAGTGGTAGTTGACGTTAAGATAGCAGAGAAGAAACAGGGCGTGCGCGCAGGGTCTCACATAAAGATGCTACCTCTCGAACAGCACATCTTCTTCTGCCGAAGCCTAGCGTCATACTTGAAGTCAGGATTACAGCTTGCAGATAGCCTGAAGATAATGTCCCGACAAGCCCGCGACAAGAACATGAAGCCTGTAATGGAGAAGTTGCTGGCCGAAGTAGAAGGCGGTCGGAAATTCCACACAGCCCTGTCAGAATCTGGAGCATTCCGTGAGAGTCTCTGGAGAGTTGCGGAATCAGGCGAGCAGTCAGGAACATTAGTCTCAGTCTTAAACGAAGCGGCTGACGAGTTCAAGCTTGAGGACGACCTTAAGCGCAAGATACGCGGAGCAATGACGTACCCGATAGTGATGGCCGTCGTAGGAATCGGTGTAGTCTCATTCATGTTGACCTACGTTGTGCCAAAAATCTCGGAGCTTTTCGAGGACATGCACCAGACGCTTCCCCTTCCAACACGAATACTGATCGGAATGTCAGACTTCTTGGGGAATTACGGCCTCTGGATACTCATACTCATGGCCGTACTGTTCCTATGGATGAAGAGGACGGGGCGAAAGCTGAACCTTCCCTTCATGCGGGGAATAACTGACCAGCTGAACCTTGCTCTCGTAATGTCTCACATAAGCACGCTCCTGAAGTCAGGAATACCGTTAGTCCAAGCGTTGCGAATGGCCTCATCAATGGACACTCAGAAACAGCGATGGCTCGACGCGGCAGAGATGGTGAAGGCAGGGCATAGGTTTGACCGAGCATTGGAGCGGATAGGGATGCCTGAGGAGACCGTAGCAGTTGTGAGAGTTGGCGAGATGGGCGGAGAGTTGGCCGAAGCCTTGACGAACGTTTCCGACCAGTCCAGAGAGATAGCCCAGACGCGCATGGAGAGGCTTTCAACGTTGATGGAGCCAATAATGGTGCTGGCACTCGGTTTCAGCGTAGGATTTATAGTGCTAGCAATATTGACGCCAGTATTTGACCTTGCCGGAATTGTGCGGTAAAGTATGCAACAGGAGATGATAGACATGAAGAAGAGAAAGTTGAAGCTAGTACGACGTTCAGGATTCACGCTGATTGAGATAATGGTGGTCGTGGTAATTCTGGGATTACTTGCGGCATTGGTAGTGCCTAGAATTGGCCCGCAGGTAGCTGAAGCACAGAGGACGACTGCGGCAACACAGATTCGCTCAATCGAGGACGCGTTGGAGATGTACAGGATGCACTCCGGCTTCTACCCAACTACACAGCAGGGCTTGGAGGCACTAGTAACAGCTCCTACGACCAGCCCAGTCCCGAAGCGATACGCAGACGGTGGCTATCTCAAAAAGCTCCCCGATGACCCATGGGGAAATCCCTACGTTTACAGGAATGACGGGGGGCACATAACGATAAAGAGCTACGGTCCTGACGGCGAAGAGAGCGATGACGATGTCTCGAACGAGGACTGATGAAAGTAGGTGAGATGTCTGACACGGTGATCCGATTCGTGGGAACGATTGTTCCTTTTCCCCGCATACGCAGGGGTGATCCTCAGAATCAAAGTCTTATTCTCGAAATCAATCGCTTTTCCCCGCATAAGCAGGGCTTTGTACGCAGGGGCTTTACACTAGTAGAGCTTCTGCTTGTGCTTTCGATAGTTGGAATGTTGGCTTCAGTGATGCTCCCGCGAATTTCATTTTACTTCGAGCCGTCATCAGCCGTTCTACAGCGTGCACTCGAGGAGGCAAGCGACATGGCCCTCTCCGGAACACCCGTAAGGCTATCCGTTAAGTCCGAAAGTCTTTCGACGAAAAGAGGAGTTATAGTCGTTGAGGCATTGAAGCAGAAGGAAGAACCCGATGACAGTCTCAGCGCATTTCTCGGCACTAGCACATTGAAGCCGGTTGTCTTTGAGTGGCAGAACATAGAGATGAAGTCTCTCCCCGAAGATGACGGCTGGAAGTTCGATCCTGAAGTCATATATTTCTACTCCGACGGCTCATGCACTCCCGCAAAAATCTCGCAGGCCGGCAAGAATATCTCCGAGCGCAATGCTGACCAGTACATATTGACAGTTACGGGCTACTGCATGAAAGTTGAGCAATAGTTCACTTTGTGTCGAGAATGTACGGAGTAATGACCATAACGACCTGAGTTTTAGTCTTCGAGCTGCTCCTGTAAGTGAAAAGCTCCCCAAGAAGCGGGATACTCCC
>JAFRSL010000142.1 GCA_017427625.1 Synergistaceae bacterium
ACTTCGGCAATGTCAGGGCGGTTGTCGAACTCCGTCTGAATTACGTTGCCTCCCGTGAAGTCAATCCCGAGATTCAGGCCCTTCGTGAGCAAAAGCACAAGACTGGCAGCCACAAGCACTAGGCTGACAATGAGGGCTAACTTCCGGTACTTCATGAAATCTATTCTCATTACTTCCTCACTATCTCCTTTCCGCGCTTGACGAACAACTGCAATATAGCCCGTGTTACGACAATGTTTGCGAATACGCTTGCAACAAGCCCGACCGACAAGGTTACGCCGAACCCGCGCACAGAGCCTGAACCGAAGTAGAACAGTACGAGTGCCGCAATCAGCGTCGTGATGTTGGAGTCGAGTATCGTAACCAGTGCCTTCCTGAAGCCCGCATCAAGTGCCGCCATCGGTGTCTTTCCGGCTTTCTGCTCCTCTTTGACGCGCTCATATATCAGAACGTTGCCGTCAACAGCCATTCCGAGAGTGAGAATAATTCCAGCGATGCCCGGAAGTGTCAGAGTTGCGTTGAATGCAATAAGCCCCGCGAATATCAACAGCACCGTAACAGCAAGTGCCAAATCCGCAGCGAGTCCCCTGAACTGGTAATAGAGCAGCATAAAGACAAGCACCATTCCCGCGCCGAAGAGTCCGGCCTCAAGTCCCTGCTTGATGCTGTCAGCACCCAAGCTCGGCCCTACTGACCTGTTCTCAGCAATCTCGACCGCAACAGGAAGTGCGCCAGCCTTGAGCATTATCGCCAGCCTTCCAGCCTCGTCAGCCGTGAATCGTCCCGTGATCTGCGCGTGTCCTCCCGAAATCCTGTCCTGAACGACTGGGGCAGAGATTACAACGTTGTCGAGGACTATTGCGAGCTGCTTGCCGATTAGACGTGCCGTTGCTTCCTCAAAGAGCCTTGCGCCCTCAGAGCTGAACTCAAGTGAAACGCCCATTCGCCCGAGACTGTCGGGATTCACCGCGGCGTTTATGAGGTCTTTTCCTGAGAGGAGGACAGGCCCCAAGAGGTAGAAGCGACCCTGTTCCTCAGCGGGTGAAACGATTGCTCCGACGGTGTTCTTTGCTCTTGCCTGGAAGTCCGCGCTTGAGTTACTGAGCTGGTCAATAGCTCTCTGCCATCTCTCCTGAGCCTGTACGAACTGAATATCGCTGTCGTAATTGCTCCTTATTGGCGCGGGCGGAGGCGTTCCGGTTGAGTCAATGACCTCGCGGAAATCCATCTGAGCCGTCCTTCCGATAAGCTCAAGTGCCGCCGCAGGGTCCTGAATGCCGGGAAGGTCGACGATGATTCTGTCTGTTCCTGACTTCTGGATTATAGGCTCGGCGACTCCGTACTGGTCGATACGATTCCTGAGAACCGCAAGAAGCCTGTCAATACTGTCATCACGAAGCGGGTTCTCTGGTGTGTCTTTTGCCTGGAGAACAATGTGCGCGCCGCCCCTCAAGTCAAGCCCAAGATTGAGGCCGTCCCTGTTGAAATAAGCGAAGCACAAAGCTGCGGCAACAACGATTAACACAATCCAGAGGCGTAATCTGTCGGTGCGGTTCATTAAGACGCAGCCTCCGTTTTTGCCTGACGTTTACCCTGCACTGCTGACTTCAGGATTGTAACGCGGACGCCTTCAGCAATCTCAATCTGGAACGAGTCATCACGGACTTCACGGACAGTTCCGTAGAAACCGCCGATTGTGATGACTTGGTCGCCTCTTGAAATGCTGTCAATCATATTCTTCTGCTGTTTGTCGCGTTTCTTCTGTGGGCGAATGATGAAGAAATAGAATATCAGCACGAATATCGCAAGCGGGAATAACATACCCATGAGACCGCCCTGCTGTGCTGCTGCTCCTCCTTCTGCACCCGAACCACCGCCCGTTGAAGGCGCGCTGCCTCCGCACGGGTTTACTGCTGTTGTTGATTCTGCCATCTTGAAAAACTTACCTCCAAAAAATTATTTCCTTCGCCACGCTACTGCTTCAATCTCGATTTTAACACCCTTAGGCAAGTCTTTCACAGCAACGAATGATCTTGCCGGAGCGTCTTTCGGGAAATACTCAGCGTAGACGGCGTTGACTTCCGAAAAGTCAGCAATATCCGCAGCGAACACTGTCGTCTTCACCACGTCAGCGAGCGTATATCCGCCAGCCTCAACAATAGCCTTGAGATTTTCGAGCGAACGTTTGGCCTGAGCTTTTACGTCAGCGGGAATCTCACCTGTTGCGGGGTCTACCGGGATTTGCCCAGAGACATAGAGGAACTCTCCCGCCTGAATGGCCTGCGAGTAAGGGCCGATTGCTGCGGGTGCTTTGTCGGTTGAGATTGAGCGTTTAATGTCGGACTGCTCAAAGATTATTTCAGGGTCTACGAATGCCATATTATCCCCTTACTTCCACATCGGTGAATATCTGTCGAGCTTGGCATACTTCGCTGTGTCGCCGAGTTCTTCCTCAATCCTGAGAAGCTGGTTGTACTTCGCGATTCTGTCGGTGCGTGCAATGCTTCCTGTCTTGATCTGTCCAGCTCTTGTTGCGACTGACAGATCAGCGATGAATGCGTCTGCTGTCTCGCCTGAACGGTGTGAGACTACAGCTGCGTAACCTGCCTCGCCTGCCATGCGGATAACCTGAAGTGTCTCGCTGACCGTGCCAATCTGGTTGAGCTTAACGAGAACTGCATTTGCTATGCCTTCTGAAATTCCGCGCGCGAGAATCTTGGGGTTAGTTACGAAGAGGTCATCGCCGACGAGCTGGATTTTCTTGCCGAGAGAAGCAGTGAGAGCTGCCCAGCCTTCCCAGTCATCCTCAGCGCAGCCGTCCTCGATTGAGATTAACGGGTAATTTGCCGCAAGATCCTCATACATCTTCACGAGGTCTGCTGAAGTGTACTCCGCACCGCCGCTCTTGGTGAAAACGTACTTGTTCTTGCTAGTGTCGAAGAACTCTGACGAAGCCACGTCAAGCGCGAAGCTTACATCATCGCCGGGCCTGTAGCCAGCCTTGTTGATGGCCTCCATGAGAAGGTCGAGTGCTTCCCTGTTGTCCTTGAGGTTGGGAGCGAATCCGCCTTCGTCGCCTACGCCTGTTGAGTAACCGCGAGCCTTTGTGCAGCCCTTGAGAGCATGATAGACTTCTGCGCCCATTCTGAGAGCCTCAGCGAATGACTCTGCATTGTGGGGGACGATCATGAACTCCTGGAAGTCGACGGTTGAGTCAGCATGTGCGCCGCCGTTGATGACGTTCATCATTGGTGTGGGAAGGAGACCTCCGCCGATTCCGCCGAGCCACTGATACAGGGGTACGCCGTGAGACTCTGCGGCTGCTCTTGCGTTTGCCATTGATACGCCGAGAATTGCGTTTGCGCCGAGCTTTGACTTTCCTTCAGTTCCGTCGAGAGCAATCATTGCGCGGTCGAGTGCGCCCTGATCGTCAGCGTCCATTCCGAGAATTTCGGGAGCGATCTTCTCGTTTACGTTCTCGACAGCGTGCTGAACGCCCTTACCGCCGTAACGTGCTTCTTTGTCACGGAGCTCTAATGCCTCGTGAACGCCTGTTGATGCGCCTGAAGGAACGGCAGCTCTTCCCATTGAGCCGTCCTCAAGGTACACGTCAACTTCTACTGTGGGGTTGCCTCTTGAGTCAAGTATTTCGCGGCCATGAATACCGATAATTGATGCCATGAAAAATTTTCCTCCTGTAATGAGTTTTTAGTTACAGCTAATTATAAATGGCAACTGTCAAAATGAAAACGGTTTTTTGCGCGAACTGATATATAATTTGCGGAACTAAGATCGAAGGAGCGATATTTATGGAAATTACAGCGGCACCAAAATATGATTGGCGGAACGTTCGTATGTACGATGAGGACGGGACTCAAATCAAGAATCCTGACACACTGCGGGCTATGGCTGAGGCAATGGAACTCGGTGATGCGTGGGAAAGACGAATGGAGAGTTACCACCTTGAGGAGATTTTCGGCAAATACGACGAGGAGGACACGGACATTGACACCGAAGAAGAAGACCACTGAGAGGAAGCGCACACCGTTCCCCAGAGAAGTGCTGTACACCAAAAACTTCGTGGACTGCTGGGAGAGGCTGGAACATTCCGGAAGGCATGATATGGATCTCATCAAGGAAGCTATAGCATTGCTTGTGAAGAATGTTCCTCTTTCTGCTGAATGGAAAGACCATAAACTCAACGGCGATTGGAAAGATTTCCGAGAGTGTCATGTAAAAGGCGATTTGCTTTTAGTGTACCAGATACGCAAGAAGCCGTATTGTGAAGTGGCCGTATTCTCCAAGATAGGAACACACTCCGAAATATTCTAGCGCACAGTGAGTCCGTGCAGGAAAATGGCTGTCCCCTGCTGAGAGCGGCGGGGGATATTTTTGTTGAGGGGGAAGAATTTTGCCCCCAGCGTTTAGAGCCGGGGGAATTGATTGTTTGTAGTTACTTTGTTAAAAAGTCACGAATCATTTGCTTATCTTCCGATGGTATTACGGTTGATAGCACCATAACACCTGCTCCCACACCAACTGCCTTGCCGGCTCCGCTAGCTGCACCTTTAATGAACTCAGCAGGTGCCTCACGAAACGCATTAGTAACGCTTTGCCGAATGTTTTCCTTGTTGTCGTTTACGGCCTTTACACCCTCTGCTATAGCACCGCCTGCACCACCAGTAGCGATGGCACCGCCTGTAATCTCAGCACCAGTAGCTCCCCCTAAAGCTCCTGTAACAATCGGAGCAACGATTGGAGTTGCGACACCTACAGCCACTCCGCCAACACCAGCACCAGCAATTACAGCAGCATCTTTCACGAGCGATTTTTCTTCGACATTGTAGCCGTAATATGCTCCTCCAGCAGCTCCGGCAGCACCAGCTACAGCAGCAGCACCGATTACCACAGGAGCAGCAAGACCGCCCGTGCAAAATATCAACAACCCTGCCGCTACACCCGCAGCAACTCCTGCGCATGCACCATATGCAGCAGCATCACCCGCCTGCGAGCCTGTACGGTTTCCCCATGCAAATGCAGGCTGAACGACTCCGAACATCACGACACACACCAACAACACCGCGATACTTCTTGACTTCTTCAGCATGATTATGACCTCCTTAATCTGCCGGCCCAAAAATCCAGCCTACTACTCCTCCGACTACTGCTCCGACACCCGCGCCTACAGCAGTTCCGACTACGGGGATAAAGCTCCCTATTGCCGCGCCTGTTGCTGCACCTGCTGTCGCTCCAACAACTCCGCCTTTCATTGAAGGGTCGATAACTGTTTCTGTTTCGTGCCTAAATCCACCACCAAGAAGCGGCACAATACTGTTTGTGGTACTCACCGCGCCTACCGCACCACTACTCATTGCGCCGCTAGACTCTATAGTAGGCAAATCGGCGAATGATACACCCTGCACATCTGACACAAACAGCATCGACAACAACACAACAACTGCAATTTTCTTCACGATATTACGCCCCCTTAATTACTCCAAAGGCACCAGAGCATAGCACCAATTCCTGCGCCTATCACTGTACCGAATAAAGGCACAACACTTCCAACAGCCGCTCCGGTTGCTGCTCCTGCTGCTGCACCAGCCGCTGTACTCATCACAATGGTACATGACATATAATCACTTAACGCCATCGCCGATTCTGCCACCGCACCGTCCTTATCGCCCTGAGCTGCTCTTTCTGATGCCTTAGCCGCATGTTCCAAAGCACGCGATGTAGCACGACCGTCATCAATTACAGCAAACGATACGCTATGCGACAACGATACAAATACTATTGACACGAGAACCATAACCGCAATTTTCTTCATGACATTCCACCTCCTTTCATTATCAAAAAGCGTTGCGCCAAACAGCCCCCAACTTCAAGAAGAAACTACCCGGCGCAAATTTGGAGCACACAACCGCCTCATGAGCCTTACCTTGCGCCATGCTATAATGCTTAATGGACAAGATACGACAAACAGTCGAATGCTTAGTATATTTTCAGACAATAAAATTATAGCATAGATTTTTCTTGTCCAGTTATTTTTATTTAACAGTTTCATAAAATTCCCACACAAATTTTTATTAAACCGCCTCGAAAAATTCATCCCCCCAAGAAAGCAAAAACCCCCGATTCTCTCGGGGGCATTCTCTCTCTCGCTTACTCGAACATCGCGCTTATAGGTTCCTCACAGTGAACCCTCTTTATCGCCTCAGCAAACGCTGGCGCAATCGAAAGCTGAAGTATCTTGCCGATCTTCTTCTCCGGCGGAAGCGGTATAGTGTCCGAGAATATCAGCCTCTCAATCGCTGACTTCCCTATGTTCTCAAGCGCATTCCCCGAAAGTACAGCATGTGTGGCGCACGCAAATACCCTCTTGCTCCCGCGCTCCATAAGTCCGTCGGCAGCATGGCATATCGTTCCCGCCGTGTCGATTATGTCATCAACGAGAATCGCTGTCCTCCCCTTTATGTTGCCCACGATGTCCATGACTTCGGACTTGTTCGCAACGTCATGGGAACGCCTCTTGTCTACAATCGCAATGTCAACATTCAGCTTCACAGCAAACTTCCTTGCCCTCGCTACTCCACCAGTGTCAGGAGAAACTACAACAACATTCCCGGCCTTCAGATCGTCGGCAAGAAACTCCTTGAAGTACCCCGCAAAAAGATTCATCGCCGTCAAATGATCCACAGGTATGTCGAAAAACCCCTGTATCTGCCCAGCATGAAGATCCGCCGTTATAACCCTGTCAACTCCGCCGTGAGCGAGAAGATTCGCCACAAGTTTCGCGGTGATTGGCTCTCTGGGCTTGGCCTTCCTGTCCTGTCGGCAATAACCGAAGTAAGGGATCACAGCGTTCACGTAATGAGCCGATGCACGTTTCACAGCGTCCGCCATAATCAGCAAGTTCATGATGTTCTCGTTCGTTGGTGAACACGTAGGCTGTATGATGAATACGTCAGCCCCCCTAACACTCTCGTTGAACCTGAGTCCTGTCTCGCCGTCCGAAAACTTGAAGCTCTTGACATCAGCAAGCGGCATTCCAAGCTCATCGCATACTTTCTGTGCAAACTCAGGGTGCGAATTTCCTGATATTATCTTGAGACCGTTCCCTCTGGACATTGTTACTTCTCCCCTTCTGTGGTTGCTTGATGATGATGGTTACGTAATGACCAGTCCGCGATATTCTTCTGCCTTGCACGTCCTACTCCAAGAGAATTTTCCGGGACCTTCTGCGTTATCACAGACCCCGCCGCTGTAGCCGCACCGTCCTCAACTTCCGCCGGCGCAACAAACATCGTGTTCGAGCCTATGAAACAGTTGTTGCCGATTACAGTCTTGTGCTTCTTCTCACCGTCATAGTTGCACGTGATACTTCCCGCGCCTATGTTAACGTCATGGCCGAGCGTTGCGTCTCCCATGTATGATAAGTGAGGGACTTTGCTTCCTTCGCCGATAGTTGAGTTCTTAAGCTCGACGAATTTCCCGGCGAATGCTCCAGCCTCAAGGACAGTGTTATCACGAATGTAACAGAATGGCCCGGCCTTTGAGTGGTCGCGTAGGGTGCTGTTCTCGATTACGGCGTAGGCAATGACATGGACATTCTCGCCGATTACCGCGTTAGTCAGGATTGACCCCGAGCCTATGACGCTGCCACTGCCGATTTTGCTTTTTCCCCAAATCTGAACGTTCGGCATTATCGTTACGTCGGGCATCAGTACAACGTCAGCACCAATATATACCGTCTCAGGGTCAAGAATCCTCACTCCCTCACTGAGCCAGTCAGCAAGAATCTCGTGCCTCATAACTTTTGAGACATGTGCGAGTTCAGCCTGAGTGTTCACGCCCTGCATCTCCTCCTCCGGCATTATGAATGCTCCTGTTGACATTCCCGCGTCATTCATGAGGCCGAGTGCGTCGGTGATGTAGTATTCTTTCTGAGCGTTGTTGTTGGTGATTGAGTCTATGATGGAAAGAAGTGATTTTACCCTGAATGCGTAACAGCCTGCGTTTACCTCGCGGATTTTGCGCTGTTCCTGTGATGCGTCCTTGTACTCGATGATTGAGACGGAATTTTCACCCCGTATGATTCGGCCGTATGCTCCGGGATTTTCGGCCTCGAACGTTATCACCGTACAGTCGTTTTTCCCTGATGACGAGATCAATTCGCGGAGACTTTCGGGTCTCATCAGGGGAACGTCGCCGTTGAGGACTACGAGAGAGTCATAGTTCCGCCACCATTCACGGGCTGACTTAACCGCGTGCCCTGTGCCTAACTGCTCATGCTGCCATAGAATTTTTACGTCTGGGAATTTTGTGGTTATGTACGATTCAACTTCCTCGCCGCCCGAACCTACTAAGACGGCCATGTTCTCTGGTGATACTCCTGCTGACTTTGCGTTTCGTATTACATAATCAATAATCGGACTGTCTAAAACGGGCTGCAAAACTTTCGGGATCGCGCTCTTCATTCTCGTGCCTTTTCCGGCGGCCATTATGAGAACGCAGAGATTATCCATGACTTGCCTCACCTCTCGTATAATCGTGTGGCTGGGATGGATGGATTCGAACCATCATTACAGGATCCAAAGTCCCGCGTCCTGCCTTTGGACGACATCCCAACAGAACACACTAATTATTGCCCATTACTCCCAACTCGTCAAGTTATGCGAGAAAATCTCTTCCAGTTTTGGGGAGCATGTCCACCCTTATGTCCGGCATTTCGGGAACATCAGGGGCATTTTTTGCGCCTTCCTGCGATTTTTGAAGCTCGACGCTTGCTGAGGACTGCGAATTTTCTTCCATGAGGCGGTCAAATTCCTCTGCGTCAATAATCTCACGCTCAAGAAGTACCCCCGCAATCTTGTCCATGAGTTCGCGCCTTGCTGTGAGAATTTCCTTTGCGTTCTCGTAGCATTCGTCGATTATGGCCTTGACTTCCTGGTCGATCTTGTACGCAACTTCCTCGCTGTAATTCCTGTCCTCTGAAATGTCGCGCCCCAAGAAAATTTCCTCGCGTTTGTTCCCAAGTTTCACTAGACCGATTACCTCACTCATTCCAAGCTGTGTAACCATCTGACGAGCTGTCTGCGTTGCCCTCTCAAGGTCATTCGCCGCACCGCTGGTTACGTCGTTGAAGACAATTTCCTCGCTGACCCTTCCGCTTAGGAGGATTGCGATTCTGTTCATGAGTTCGGATTTCGACATTAAGAATCTGTCCTCTTCCGGGAGCTGTAACGTGTAGCCTAGTGCCGCGTGTCCTCTTGGGATTATCGAGATTTTGTGTACTGGGTCTGAACCCGGAAGGATTTTTGCAACAATCGCGTGCCCTGTCTCATGGTAGGCGATGATTTTGCGCTCACGGTCATTGAGGATTCGGCTCTTTCGTTCCGGGCCGGCCATGACGCGCTCGATGCCTTCTTCTAAATCTTCCATCGCAATTTTGTCCCGGCCATTACGCGCCGCCAGCAGTGCGCCCTCGTTCACGAGATTCTCCAAGTCTGCGCCGACAAGTCCCGGAGTTCTCCTCGCAAGTATCCCAACGTCAACATCGTCAGCAAAAGCCTTGTCCTTCATGTGGACTTTCAGGATCTCCTCGCGTCCCTTAACGTCAGGGCGGTCAACCGTAATGTGTCGGTCGAAACGTCCCGGCCTCAATAATGCGGGGTCAAGAATATCCGGCCTGTTAGTCGCCGCAATTACTATAGTGCTTGTGTTCTCGTCGAAACCGTCAAGCTCAACGAGGAACTGGTTGAGTGTCTGCTCGCGCTCATCGTGGCCGCCTCCGAGTCCCGCGCCCCTGTGCCGGCCTACTGCGTCCATCTCGTCAATGAAGATGATACAGGGCTGGTACTTTTTTGCCTGCTCGAAGAGATCCCTCACCCTCGCTGCTCCGACACCAACGAACATTTCAACGAAGTCAGAGCCGCTCGAACTGAAGAACGGTACATCAGCCTCACCCGCAGCTGCACGAGCAAGCAGAGTCTTTCCTGTTCCGGGAGGGCCTACTAGGAGTACGCCTTTGGGGACTCTTGCACCGAGCTTCTTGAACTTCTCAGGGTCTTTCAGGAAATGTATGACCTCCTGAAGTTCCTCCTTCGATTCATCACAGCCAGCAACGTCAGCAAATGTAACCTTCGGCTTGTTGTCGAGGAAGAGTTTCGCCTTGCTGCGTCCGAACGCCATGATTCGACCGCCACCTCCCTGCATGTTGTTGAGGAAGTATACCCATACGCCTATGAGTAAGAGCGTCGGGAAAAGCGAGGTCATCAGCGATACTACCCACGTGTTCTTCTGGGGTGCCTCAATCGTAACCATTATGCCCTTTGAAGCCGCCTTGTCCGCCAAGCCTGCAACATCGAGGCCGTATGTCAGGAATCTCTGGCCGCTGTGAAGTTCGCCCTGAATTGTCGCTGAACTTGACTCGCCAGGTACGGTGTTGTTGCGGATTTGGAGAATGCGAATGTTCCCTGCGTCCAAGTCCTTGAGGAACTGGCTGTAACTGATTTCGTCATATTGCTTCTGGACTTCTTCGGGTGTCAGGAACGTGTTGACCATCGTAACGACAACGAGAACTAACACGAGATAAAGTCCGAGATTTTTTACCACTTTGCTCAAATTAAAACCTGCCTTCATTTTGTGATATATAATGAATTACAACGATTATAGCAGAGGAGAAGTAAATTTCTATGATATATGACGCTTTAGAATTATCGCTTAATGATTGGCAGATGTTATTTTCAGAGTGGGGAGAGCAAAAATTCCGTGCCTCACAGGTCTGTCAATGGATATACGCAAAGAAAGAATTTACTTACGACGGAATGACAAACCTAAGCAAGAGCCTCCGCGAAAAGTTACACAATGATGTCGTTATGGGCTTCCCAGTCATGATACGTCAGCAGGTTTCAAAGGATGGTACGCGAAAATTCCTTTGGCAGCTCAACGACGGCGCAAAAATCGAGTCCGCCCTCCTCAATCACGGCGGCCACAAGACAGCCTGCATATCATCACAGGCGGGGTGTCCATTAAAATGTTCGTTCTGCGAGACTGGA
>JAFRSL010000143.1 GCA_017427625.1 Synergistaceae bacterium
TCTCATACGTTCTTCTTCAGGCGATGGACTTCAAATATCTCAACGAACACTACAACTGCCGTCTCCAAATGGGCGGAAACGATCAGCAGGGAAATCTCCTCGCAGGTTCTGACTACATACGAAGGACAACGGGCGCGGAAGTTTTCGGGTTGACTCAGCCGTTGTTGCTCACGTCATCAGGTACAAAGTTCGGAAAGACTGAGGCCGGTGCAGTTTGGCTTGACCCTGAGAAGACGAGTCCTTACAAGTTCTATCAGTTCTGGTTCAACACCGACGACAGGGACGCTGAAAGACTCCTGAAGCTCTACACGTTCCTACCGATGGACGAAATCGCCGCAATCATGGCCGAGCATAACCAGTCCCCCGAAAAGAGAGTCGCGCAGAAGAAGCTGGCCTATGAGGTTACGGCAACAGTTCACGGTGATGAGACAGCAAAGAGCGTCATTACAGCGAGCGAGATTCTCTTCAACCCTAAAATCGACTTTGCGGGAGTCAGCGAGGAGACCTGTGGAATGCTGAAGCAGGAAGTCCCATTCGCCCGGCTCGAGGGAGTAAGTCTTCCGGCGGGAGTAGTGGGGATACTCTCAGCGTCAGGTGCATGTGAGTCGAACGGTGAGGCAAAGCGCGCGATACGTCAGGGCGGTGTGTCAGTGAACGGCGTAAAGATTTCCGACGAGAAAGCAGAGATTGACCCGTCGATGCTCGTCTGCGGAAAGTACCTGTTCCTGAGAATTGGCCGAAAGAAATTCAACATGGCCGAAATCGCGTAACATGCACACTTGCACATGGTATATCTCGGATTCGGTGAGTGATGTTCTGGCGCAGGTCATAAAGGACATGGCCGCTGCGCTAAGGAGTCATTCGCGGAATATCGACCTTGATGTAATAAGCGCAAAGGAAAGCTATAAGGCAGGCTTCGAGAGGGTCAAGAATATTTTCAGGAAGCGCGAAGTCTGGCACTTGTTCGGCCGCGCTCCTATATGGTGGCGGATCGTGAGGCTTCATTCGAGGACGGTTCACACTCTCTTGGAGAAGGACAACTGGGCTGGCTGGCCTACAAGATTCTTCACGGAGGGCGCAAAATCCGGCGAGTCTGTAACCTTCCCTGTGTTCGATCCTCTAAGCTCATACACTGAAGACGGCAAGAAGGCCGTGTTCGTTCGTGATGGCAGGAAAGTTCCTGAGGGTGAATACGAGGTTGCGGACATCACTGAGAGGCTTCTTCGGCCTGAGGCATTGAGCGGGATATACATCGCTAACGACTCAGGACCTCGCGAGGCAATGAGGGCAGGTATTCTCACAATGAGAGGAGTCGCAATAGCATCACCGAAATCCGGCTACCTCGATGAGATTCTGGGGCCTGACGGTTACTTCATGATTCGAGATGATGAGGACTTGCCGCGAATTATACGTCAGGGACTCGGCGACAAGGGAAAGCATCTCGCAATGTCAGCGCGACATTTCCTGAAGTCCCGGCGCTCTCATGAACGCTGCACCGACTCAATCGTAAGCCTCTACAGGAAAGTGATCGCACAATGAGCAAGGCAGCAGTACGGGCGATAAAGCTGTTCGAGCATCTTTCTGACACTGGGACAAGGGGGAGGATTACGCAGAAAATTCTCTCCGGCCTCCTAAAGCTCATTCACCCGCGCGGGAAAGTTGTTGACGATAATCTCAGGCTTGCATATCCCAACAGTCCCAAGCAATGGCGGAAGGATATACGCTCGCTGATGTACGAGAATCTAGCGTGGACGATAACGGAGATATTGGCACTTCAGCGGGAGCCTTCAAAGATTTTTGACTGGATAAAGTCCGTGAAGAACATCGAGATTCCTGACAAGCTTATCGACGCGGGAAAAGGAGCGGTCTTCATGTCCGGGCATTTCGGGAACTGGGAGATTATGGCGGCATGGTACGCTCAGTACACGAAGAGACGCAGCCATCAAATGTACGTCATAGCTCAGGCGATTCACGACGAGGACGTATCGGAATACATTGACGGACTTCGCAGGAATATGGGCGTTGACCTTATGCCGTCTATATACTCGGTTCAAAAATACGCACATCTCCTCAAGGATGGGAATCACATTGCGCTCCTCAATGACGTTGCTGGAACGAATAGAATGATTGTGCCGTTCATGGGCCATGATGCAACGAACATGCCTGGCCCTGCGGTAATGGCGATGCTTTCGGGAGTGCCGATAGTGCCGGTCTGCATATACAGGAACGCGCCGTTTGAGCACGAGATTGAGTTTTTCCCGCCGATTGAGATGCCTGACGAAAAGTTGCCGCGCGAGGAGAGACTGAGGAAGATAATCCTCGACTGCAACCTTGCGATAGAGAATTTCATACGTAAGAGGCCGGAATTATGGTTCTGGCTTCATAAGAGATGGAGGCCATAAATGTTACTGTGCAAAGATTTCACGTTTGACGCGGCTCATAACTTGGTGGATTATCACGGAAAATGCGAGAGGCTTCACGGCCACACATACAGATTGAGGGTAGTTCTTGAGGGTGAGCCTGATGCTGAGGGCATGATCATGGATTTCCTCGAACTCAAAGCAATCGTGAAGGAGCGCGTACTCTCACAGCTGGATCACTCCTACATCAACGATATAATCCAACAGCCAAGCGCGGAGAATATAGCGTTGTGGATTTGGGGGGAACTTAAGGAAAGACTGAGGCGCAGGAATTGTGAGCTGTATGAGGTTCATGTTTGGGAGACTGCAGACAGCCGTGTTATTCTGAGAAGGGAAGATATGGCACATGAAGGACGTACAGAGAGAATATGACCCCCGAAACATTCAGATAGACCGCGTGGGAGTCCGAAACGTAAGCTACCCCATAACCGCCCTCTATCATGACGGTGGAACTCAAAGCACAATCGCCCGAATCTCAATGAGCGTAATGCTGCCCCGTGAATATCGCGGAACACACATGAGCCGTTTCATTGAGACCCTCGAAGAATACAGAGGCCGTGTAACTCCCCACAACCTCGAAGGTTTCACCCGCCGTCTCTGCGAAAAGCTCAACGCCTCCGAAAGCTCCGTGAGATTCCGATTCCCCTACTACTTCCGAAAGAAAGCCCCAGTCTCAGGTATCGAGAGCTTCAGCAAGTGCGACATTGACCTTCAGGCGAATTACAGCGAGGGCAAACACTTCGACATGATCACGGGACTCGCCCTAAACGTCCAGACGTTATGCCCATGCTCAAAGGAAATCTCACAGTACGGCGCGCACAACCAGAGGGCACTAGTCTCACTCTACGTAAGGTGCAAGGGACTAGTATGGTTTGAGGAGTTGATAACGATGATTGAGGACGCTTCATCTTCACCGCTATACAGCCTCTTGAAGCGTGAGGACGAGAAATTCATCACTGAGCATTCCTATGAGAACCCCCGATTTGTCGAGGACGTTATACGTGAGCTTGCAGTGAGCCTCGATAATGATGACCGTATTACGTGGTACAGCGCGAATGTTGAGAGTCAGGAGAGCATTCACGAACACAATGCTTTCGCGGAGATTGAACGAATCAAATGAGCCGCCGCAGAAAACGCAGAGGACTCCCGCAGAGACTTCTATATTACACGCTCTTACTCTTCATACTCGTCATGGCCTACAGGGTTTATAGGACGTGGTACAACGACTACAAGTATTCGCACCCTCAGATCATCGAGGCAGTAACGACGAATTACAACGAAGAGCAGCCACTCGACGGGATATTATTGTGGGACGAACA
>JAFRSL010000012.1 GCA_017427625.1 Synergistaceae bacterium
CGTCAACGTTCACAGCATCGCCGGCGTGTAACCTTCTCGCAGGTTTCACGAGTGCCTCCCATTCGAGAAAGTCAGCCGTAATGTTCCGAAGCAGTAGAAGCTCGCACTTTCCGCCCGTCTCACGCTTCCCCCATAATCTCGCGGGTATCACTCTCGTGTCATTCAGCACAAGCAGATCATTCGGCCTGAGATATTCCGTGATGTCTCTGAAATGTCGTGCCTCCGTCGTATCGTCCTTAACGTTCCAAACCAGGAGGCGTGAAGAATCGCGGGGGCTTGCCGGAAACTGCGCGATATTCTCAGGCGGAAGCTCGTAATCATAGGACGCTAAATCATAGAGAGCCTCGTGCGTAATCACTTTATCTTCCTTACCGACGTTCCGGGATAGTAATGTGCGAGAATCTTCTCGGCGGTGTAGCCCTGTTCGGCCATAGCCATTGCACCCCATTGGCACATTCCAACACCATGCCCCCAGCCGCGCCCGTAGAATATGAAGTCGTTTCCCGATTTCTCGATGGAATAGCCGTACTTGCTTCGTGGCTTCTTTGCGGGTGCTGATGACTTGTTGCCGCCGCGTCCGAGTCCTGTCTGGTAATACTTCTTGCGTTTGTCAGGATTCGATAGCATGTCGATCAGCTCGGTTGACGTGAAGACTCCCTCTGATGTCATCTTGGCGAGTCCCTGTTCCTCTTCAAATGTAAGCTCGTTCCCCGAACCTTGAGGCTTCCTCTGTGTTACGAGTCCGCTCGGTGTTGTCGTGTTGTTGACCCTGAATGCTCCGCCCGACGGTGTGAACATCGTACTCTTCAAAGTTCGAGGGTCTACCGCAAGACGGAACTGGCTGGCTTTCATTGACCTGCTTCCGTTTGAGCCGATGAAGGTCATCGTGATTGCCCTTCCTCCGTCGTCAACCTCCGAAACCTGAACTTCCGTTATCGTCCCAATATCTGAGCCTGTAACCTTTTTGACGGCGCTCTGAATTTTAGCGGCTGAAATTTTTGCGTTCCAAACTGAGACGGGTGATTTGTAGTTCACGACCTCAGGAACTCCCGTGAGGTATGGGATATTCTGCCCCCAAACGTCCGAAATATCCGCCGTGTGTCCTCCGCTGTCCGAATGGAAGTATGTGAACGCAAGCTCCTTCCCGTAAGTGAGAACTTCACCCGCTGTGCTTGAGACCGCCTGATTAGTTTTCGCAGTCTCGACACCCGCGCCCTTGTAGACTTGGTCAGCGTCAGTGTCAACAACGTCATAGCCCTTGTCCGCCCTGTTCATGCTCTGCTTCAGGACGTAAGTTCGAGCGCATATCGCCTGAGTCCTCAGTGCCTGAGTGTGCCAGTTTGCCCCGACTTCTGCCGGCAATACCCCGCACAAATACTGCTCAACGTCAAGAACATTAAGAAGTCCGCCCTTCTGCGTAATCAGGAACGCCCCGCGATACGTCCTCCCCTTGAACTGCAAGAGGCCAGACCCCGAAATCCTCACAGGCATTAGGAACGTGTTGCCCATAATGCTCACGTATCCGCCCGATGCTGAAATCTGCGCGCTGTCTCCGAGATTGGCGAGCCTTCCTTCAGCGTCTGTCATAGTCAGCATTCCCTGAGTTATCCCGATTGAGTAGCTTCCTGAGTTCGACAGCCTCACGTAGACATCACGAGCCTCAGCCTCAAACGTCCACGAAAGAACCGCGATTATAATGGCAAAAATTCTAGTCCGAATGTGATTCATCCCCTTTCAAAGTGAAAGACCCGCAACAGCCGCCGCGAGTGCATCAGCAGTGTCATCGGGTCTTGGTATTTCATCGAGTGTGAGAATATCCCGTATCCTTGTCTGTACTGTATGCTTGTCGGCCTTAGTGCTTCCGCAGACAGCCCGCTTTATGACCGTAGGAGTGAGTTCGGTTACGGGAAGATTATTCTGCGCGATGAGGAGCATTATTACCCCTCGTGCCTGATAGACATATTCGGCGGTCTTTACGTTTTTGCCGAAGAATAGACGCTCAATCGACACGAAATCAGGACGTATCACTCCTATTTTCCCATTCACGTCAGAATAAATCTTCATGATTCGTTCCGAGAAACTCATTGACGGGCTTGTCTCAATACAGCCGTAACAGACCGGCAGAAGCCCCGCATCAGACTGCGCTACAGCACCATAGCCCACACGAGCGAGGCCGGGATCTATTCCCAGACAAACACGCAACTATTCGTCCTCAATCTGTGATGCCACCTCGTCAGGAATGTCAAAGTTCGAGTAAACATTCTGCACATCATCGTGTTCTTCGAGAGCATCAACAAGGCGCAAGACTTTCCTTGCCGAATCGGGGTCTGAGACTTCAACGGGAGTCTTCGCAATCATTGAGACTTCCGCGTTTTCGACGACATATTTCGCGTCTTCAAGTGCCTTCTGCAATGTGTCAAGGTCTGACGGCTCGCAGTAGAGCGTGAAGCCCTCATCGTTTGCCTCCATGTCCGACATTCCAGAGTCGAGTCCGAGAGTCATGAGTTCGTCCTCGTCGATGTTCTTTCCTTTGACCTCAATGACACCTTTGCGGTCGAACATCCACGCTACCGAGCCTTCACTGCCCATCTGCCCGCCGTTTCTTGCGAGGAGAGCGCGGATTTCGGGGGTAGTACGGTTTCTGTTGTCGGTCATGACGTTTACGAGGACTGCAATTCCTGAAGGCCCGATGACTTCGTAGGTCAGCTCGTCATATGAGATGTCGCCGAGTTCGCCTGTCCCGCGTTTTATGGCGCGTGTAATGTTGTCGTTGGGAACGCTGACGGCTTTTGCGCGCTCAATGGCTGTCTTGAGACGCATATTCATGGCCGGGTCTCCGCCGCCGTCTTTTGCCGCGATGATGATTGCGCGGACTAACTTCTGGAAGAGGTTGCCCCTCTTTGCGTCCTGTGCTGCTTTGCGATGCTTAATGTTTGCCCATTTTGAATGTCCTGACATGTTATCACTCCTGAATAGTATTATGGTCTGAAGATTGGAATCGGCTTGCGTTTGTGTTCACTTCTGCGGCGCATGACGTCAATTCGTTCTTTCGCCGAAAGGTCATCAATTTTCCCTGACGCTAAATATTCGTCGAGAACGTCATACGTGAAACCCATATCGCCCTCATCTGTCTGTCCGTCAACGAGCCCTGCGCTTGGAGCTTTCGTGATGATCCGTTCGGGAACACCGAGAATTTTCGCCATCGCACGAATATCACGCTTCAGGAAGCTGGCCAGCGGCATCAAGTCCGAACCAGAGTCGCCGTATTTCGTGAAGTATCCTGTCTCGTACTCCGAACGGTTGCTAGTCCCGCAAACTAAGAGCCTGTTGCTCTGACCGAGTGCATAGAGTGTAACCATTCTGAGACGTGCTTTCATGTTTGAGCTTACGAGGGGACTCACTTCAACGCCCAACGACGCACACATTGAGTCATAGGCAGCCGAAAGGTCAACGCGGGTGTATTTAACGTCAAGAGTCTCGGCAAGAAGTTTAGCGTCCGCCTCATCGTTAGGGTTGCTGTGGCATGGCATGATTACTCCGAGTACGCCGTCATGGCCCAATGCTTCACGACCCAGAGCCGCAAGGACTGAAGAGTCAATTCCGCCGGAGAGACCGAGAATTATTCCTGATGCTCCGGCTTTCTTGACCTCATCGGACAGCCATTGTTCACACTTAATTACAATGTCGCGCAAGTCTTTGTATCCTCTCTAAAAAGTTATGAATAAAATATTCTGATATTATACACTCAAGGCAGACGGACAAAAAATTCTCCTCCGTAAAACTTAACGGGGGAGATTTTCATATTCTGGAAATTCTACAGGAAGAAGTACCGTATCACGAAGAGCAGTGCAACCAGCGCAACCCCCAGCAGTCCGAAGAAGAACAAATCCCCCAAGAACGATGCACCCTGCTTGGGCTGAGCCTGACCCTCCTGCTCTTTGACGCGAATCTTGATGTCTTTGGTGATTGCTACGTAGCCGCGTATCTCATCGCTTATCTTAACGTAGAGAAATTTCTTCCCCTGCGTCTCCCTTATCTCGTCAACAGGGAAAAGTGGCTCAATGTTATTCTCCTCAAGATACTTGGTAACCAGTGCGCTAGTACCTTCACCCTCAATCTGAACGCCGATAATATCTCCCGGCGCAATCTCAGATGAGGCTTTACCCCTAACAGGATCAACCATAGGATTGCACTTTATGATCGTCCCCTCGAAGTTACCCTCCTTCTTTGCTTCCTCACGCTCACGTTCTTCACGCTCGGCCTTCTCCTTCTCTTCCTTCTCTCTCTGTATTCTTGCCTGCTCTTCAGGAGACGGAGGGAGAGGCTTGATGATTTTCGCGCGTTCAAGTTCATGTCGCGCTACAGGTTCGGCTTCGGTTGACGCTGTGAAAACACACTGTGCTGTCGCCTCAAAGGTACGGCGGTACATGCTTTCAAGCTGTCGGATTTTCACCTTCGTGTAGTTCTCGAAGAGCTTCTTCTTTTCCTCGACCGTAAGAATTTCCTTGAGGTCAGCCTGCAGCTTCTCGCCCCAATCCTTGTCGAGAGGCCCCATTGACGGAAGGCTCTTGACGAAATTCCGCCAGTCCTTTCCGACCTCAGGAATCTGTCCGTTAGCGTAAGGTTTTGCGAGCCAGAATATCTGGAACACCGTACGTCCTGTCTTGCCCTCAAAGATAACGCAGAATCCTCCGCCCATGTCCCCGCGCGATGGGGTGAATGTCGACTTTATCGCGAGAAATTCCGGGTCATCATGCTTCTTGATGGGTTCAGCAGGTGGAGTCTCGTTGTTCTTTGGAGCCTCTGTGAGTTTCTTTACGTCGTTTACGCTTAAAAGTTCGTCCGGCATGATCTCACTCACCTTGCCGAATAGCTCTTGGAGCTCCAAGATTTACCGCGCGGAATCTCTCCCGATACAAGCTCAAGACAGCGGCTTCTGCATTCCGGGCACTTTCTGTCCGATTTCGAGTCGCTCTCAAATTCCTTCTTGCACTCAAGGCATCTGAATTTGGCCATAATGTTAATGAGTCCTCCGTGAAAGTCTAAAATCTGACTGTGATTGCCAAGAATTATAGACCGTAAAATATTTCTGTGCAATCGCGTTTAGCCCAGAGCAAAATCCGAAAGATTTACGCAATTTTTTTCGGGCAATATTCATTATAATAGTGGCAAAATTCAAAGAGACAAAATTTTTGATGGAGGCTGTTCCTTATGAGACTGAAAAATTTTCCGGCATTTCTCCTCGTTATCCTCATTGCCTCAACGCCCGTTCACGCTTCGGGTATTTACGACACCGATCCATCGTTCTCACCTTACAATGCGGGGACTGTCAGAAGTGATATTCTTTACGACGCTCTTGAAGAACTGAACTACATTCGCCGCCTCATAGGTGTACCCTCAAATGTAACGCTCGACTCCGAAATGACCCGAAAGGCACAGCATGGTGCAGTCCTTCTCGATGCCATCAACACGCTCACTCATACTCCCGGCAAACCTTCGGACATGGCCGAGTCATTCTACGAGCTTGGATATGATGCCACGACTCACGGAAACATAGCGTGGTCTTCGGGCGGAATTACCATCAACTACAGCAACAAGATGTACATGAACGACTCCGACAGCTCCAACATTTCGGCGGTCGGTCATCGTAGGTGGCTCATGAACCCCAGAATGAAGCGCACAGGCTTCGGTATAAGTGAGCGCAGGGGCTTTGCTGTAACCTACGTTATTGACGAGGACGAAATGAGCTCATCATGGCCGATCCCGGACGAATATATTACGTGGCCCGTGAACAAGCACCCTCACCCTTTGACGTACTTCGACGCAGGGACAGCATGGTCGGTTACGCTGAACGATGAAATTTTCGAGACTGCGAGCACAGCTTCAACAAGCGTGAGACTCACACGAACTTCGGACGGAAGGACTTGGAATTTCGGCGGAGGTAGCAGCGACGGATACTTCACGATCAATGCGCAGGGTTATGCCATAGACCAGTGCATAATATTCCGGCCTGATAATGTTTCAGGATACTCGAACGGCGAGACTTGGAACGTCTACATCTCCGGCCTGAAACGCAAAGACGGGACTTCAGGCAGCGTCTCATACAGCGTAACATTCACGGGCGAGTCAACGGGCTACGAGGAGGACATACCAGGAGGCGGTACAGAGAGTAATGACGGGGACTCAAGCGGAGGATGCGCGGCAGTGCCTGGGATTTTGTGGGCGGTAATGTGCCTTGTGTTCCTGCGGAAGAAGCCGGGACGTTCCGCGCTTGTGGTACTGCTGGCGTTGTCGGCCTCATGTTATGCCGGGACGTATGACCCTTACATCGTGAAGCCGTCATTCTCACCTTACAGGGCAGGGACGGTGAAGCATGAGATTCTTGCTGAGGCACTCGCTGAGGTCAACTATGTGCGCTGGCTCGCCGGAGTCCCCAACAACGTAACTCTCAATGATGAATATACACGTCTTGCACAGCACGGAGCTGTTCTGCTTGACGCTAACGATGAACTCACCCACACGCCGGAGAAGCCCTACGACATGCCGCAGGATTTCTACGAGGCCGGGTATTACGCGACATCTCACGGCAACATAGCCTACTGGAAACAACGCAGAGGACTCAAGTCATGGGGAGCTATGACTCTCAGCAAGTCAACGCAGATGTACATGGAGGACACTGACGGCCACAATGTAGGTGCGATCGGACATAGAAGGTGGCTTCTGAATCCACGCCTCAAGCAGACAGGCTTCGGGATAAGCACGAGACTCGGCTATGCGGTAACGTATGTTGTTGAGGAGTCCCCAATCAAGAATAAGGATAAGCTCACAAAGGCGGAATACGCGCAATATCTCGACTGGCTGAAGTGGCCGATAGCTGACGAGTTCATCTCATGGCCGTCCTCGAAGAACCATCACCCATTGAGCTGGTTCGAGGCAAAGACAGCTTGGTCGGTAACTCTAAACCGAAACGTCTTCAAACCTTGCAACCCCGACAACGTGAGCGTGAGCATGACCCGCCTCAATGATGGGAAGGTCTGGAATTTCGGGAAGGCCGGCGATGACGGATACTTCGTTGTTGCTCCGGACAATGTGGCTTATGACGAGTGCCTTATATTCTGCCCCGATGACATAAAGAGTTACGGTAACGGAGAATATTGGCGCGTCGAAGTTCGCGGACTCACAAGGAAGGACGGAAGCGAAGGAAGTTTTACATATAATGTGATTTTTACGCTATAATTTAGAAATCCCATGCTTAAATTCTCAGGCATTGGAGAAATATATTTTTCAGGAGGTTATTTTCCTATGAAGAAGCATGTTGTAATTTTCGCAGCAGCTATTCTCGCAGTATCGGCAGTCGCAGCATTTGCCGCAACAGACGCACTCGTCGGAGCTTGCATCTACAAGTTCGATGACACGTTCATGACCGGTGTCCGTAACGCAATGCGCGCAGAGATGGACAAGCAGGGCGGAGAGCTTGAGATCGTCGACAGCCAGAACCGTCAGCCAACCCAGAACGATCAGGTTGATGCCTACATCTCCAAAGGCGCGAATGCCCTCATCGTCAACCCCGTTGACCGCACAGCAGCAGAGCCTCTCATGCAGAAGGCAAAGGCTGAAGGTCTCCCCATCGTCTTCGTGAACCGTGAGCCTTACGCCGAAGTCATGAACGCCTACGACAAGATTTGGTACGTTGGCGCAAAGGCAGAGGAGTCCGGCACGCAGTCAGGACAGATCATCGCTGACTACTTCAAGGCGAACCCCAAAGCTGACCGCAACGGCGACGGAAAGATCCAGTACATCATGATCCGCGGCGAGCAGGGACATCAGGACGCAACGCTCCGCACAGAGTACTCAACGAAGGCCATGAAGGACGCAGGATTTGAGATCGTCGAACTCGGCAACGACACAGCGAACTGGGACAAGGTTCAGGCAACTGACAAGATGAAGGGCTTCATCTCAGCAGTCGGAATCGACAACATCGAGGCAGTCCTCGCCAACAATGACGACATGGCTCTCGGCGCAATCGAGGCTCTCAAAGCTGAAGGCTACAACATGGGCGACCCAGCGAAGTACATCCCCGTCGTAGGCGTTGACGCAACAGCACCGGCACTCGAGGCAATGAGCAAGGGTGAGATGCTTGGAACAGTCCTCAATGACGCTGACAACCAGGGCTTCGCAGCAGTGAGAGTCGCAGTTGTCGCAGCCGATGACAAGCCCGTAACAGAGGAGTCAATCGGCTACAAGATCACTGACGGCAAATACGTCTGGATACCCTACAGACCCGTTACCGTCGAGAACTACAAAGAGTTCATGAAATAGCAGGATCAATCCACTCATGCCCCCGTTGAAATTCCGGCGGGGGTTTCCCTTATTGTTATGGAGGTGAATTTTTTTGCGTAAAGTTTTTATTACAGCGTTGATACTCGTGCTTGCCATAGCTTCGTGTTCATTTGCAGACGGAGTGAAGATAGGTGCGGGCATTTACAGGTTCAACGATGCTTTCATGCTGAGGTTCAGGAACGCAATGAGCGCGGAGAGTGAGAAGGCCGGAGCTGAGATTGATATTGCTGACGGAAGAGATGACCAGCCAACTCAGGATGCTCAGATTGACGAGTTCATAGCAGGCGGCGTTAACGTCCTCATCGTGAATCTTGTTGACCGCATGGCCGCTCAGGGAACAATCGACAAGGCAAAATCTGCCGACATTCCCGTTGTTTTCATTAACCGTGAACCCCCGCTTGAAGTCCTCAACACCTACGTCAAAGCCTATTATGTCGGGGCAAAAGCTGAGGAGTCCGGAATATTCTCAGGCCAGCTCATAGTCGATTACTTCAAGTCCCACCCGGAAGCAGACAAGAATCATGACGGAAAACTCCAGTTCGTACTTCTCAAGGGTCAGAACGGGCATCAGGATATGATTCTGCGCTCAAAATATTCCGTTGAGACTATCAGGGACGCGGGCATTGAGCCTGTCGAACTTGCAAGCGCGATCGCAAACTGGGACAAGCTCGAAGCCATGAAGATAATGAACGCGTTTATCATGTCAATCGGCCCTGAGAACATTGAGGCAGTAATCGCGAACAATGACGAGATGGCTCTGGGTGCTGTCGAGGCTCTGAAGGCTCAGGACTACAACAAGGGCGATCCATCAATGTACATTCCTGTCGTTGGTGTTGACGCGAATGCTTCGGCACTTGAGGCGATGGACAAAGGCGAAATGCTTGGGACTGTCCTCAATGATGCTGACGGTCAGGGAAGCGCGGCTGTGAAACTCGCGGTTTCGCTTGCACAGGGCAAGGATGTTAGCGGTGAGGTTACAGACGGGAAATATATCTGGGTGCCTTACCAGAAAGTTACGAGAGGTGAGAAACAGTGAGCGAATATTTGCTTGAGATGAAGAACATCACAAAGACATTCCCCGGCGTTAAGGCTCTCGACAACGTGAACCTCAACGTCCGAAAAGGTACAGTTCACGCTCTAATGGGCGAGAACGGTGCAGGGAAGTCAACCCTCATGAAATGCCTCTTTGGGATATACGAGCCTGACGGTGGAGAAATTTTCCTTGAGGGCAAGAAAGCATCAATACATTCAGCGCGCCAGGCAATGGATCAGGGAATCGCAATGGTTCATCAGGAGTTGCACCCGATAAGATTCCGCTCGGTCATGGAGAATGTCTACTTGGGGAGATTTCCGGGACACATGGGAGTCGTTGACCACAAAGTAATGTACGAGAAGACTAAGGCACTCTTTGACGACTTGGAGCTTGACGTTGACCCGTTGGCGTTGGCGGGTGAACAGTCGGCGGCAATACTTCAGATGATGGAGATTGCTAGGGCTGTTGACATGAAGGCGAAAATCATAATCCTCGACGAGCCTACAAGCTCACTCTCTGACCGTGAAGTCGACCACCTTTTCAAGATAATCAACCGTCTTAGGGCGCAGGGTGTTGCGTTCGTCTACATTTCGCACAAGATGAAGGAAATCCTCGAAATTTCCGACGAGATTACTGTCATGCGTGACGGTACATATGTCGGGACATGGCCGGTAACAGACGAGAAGGGCGAGAAGCTAACGATCGACTTCATCATAAAGCAGATGGTTGGCCGCGAGATGACAAACCAGTTCCCGCCGAGAGAAGGCAAACCGTCAGACGATGTTGTGCTTAAGGTTGAGAACGTATGCTCCCCGTTGAAGAAGTCATTCCAGAACGTCAGCTTTGAGCTTCACAAGCAGGAGATACTCGGAATTGGAGGACTCGTCGGCGCACAGAGGACGGAATTTGTCGAGGCACTCTTCGGACTTCGTGGCATTGCTTCGGGTGAAATTCTCCTTAACGGCGCAAGGTACACCAACAAATCGCCGGGCTTCGCAAAATCACGCGGTCTCGCGCTTCTCACAGAAGAACGAAGGGCGACAGGAATCTTCGGGATACTTCCAATTCTTGAGAACACAGTCATCGCTAACCAGAGGAGTTACGCGCACTTTGGAGTCCTCAACGACGGCAGAAGAAAGACCGATGCCGACGCGGAATGCAAGAAACTCAACGTTAAGACACCATCATTGAACACGCTGATACAGAATCTTTCGGGCGGAAACCAGCAGAAGGTTCTTATTGCAAGGTGGCTTCTTACGAACTCGGACATTCTCATTCTCGACGAGCCTACAAGGGGAATCGATGTCGGCGCAAAGTACGAGATTTACAACATAATGCTCGAACAGATAGCGCAAGGGAAGTCGATAATCATGATCTCGTCGGAAATGCCGGAACTTATGGGAATGTCGGACAGAATCATGGTAATGTGCGAAGGAAGGGTAACGGGTTTCCTCAACAAAGGAGAATACTCGCAGGAAAAGATTATGGCGTTCGCAACACAGTTTGCGGGGCGCAAAGACAGCACAGCGGCATAACAAGGAGGAGAAATATAAATCATGGCGGAAACAAAATCACGTTCAAAGCGTCTGATGACAACGGGGGGAATAATCTTCCTCGTTCTCGGAATAATACTCTACTTCGCAAAAGAGCCTATGGGTCTCAACCGAAAAATCTATGACCTTCCCATCTTCCTCATCATCATAGGACTCTGCTCTGCCATCAAGGGCTACATGGCGAAAGACAAGACAGAGGAAGAGGCCGCGCTTGCCGGAAAGACCTTCACGGAGTTTCTCACGAACAACGCGATATTGCTGGCAATGCTTGTGCTTGTCGTGGTGATTTGCATACTTCAGCCGAGATTCATGCAGATACGAGTTGCGCTCGACATTCTCACACAGTCGTCAACAAAGCTGATTATGGCGCTGGGAATATGCTTCGCGCTTCTCATCGCCGGTACTGACCTTTCAGCCGGACGAATGGTTGGACTTGCGGCGGTAATATCGGCCTCGATGATGCAGACTGCGACGTATGCCAACAGATTCTTCCCTGATCTTCCGCAGGTTGCAGTGTGGATTCCCATTGTTGCGGCGGTACTTGCGTGCATGGTCTGCGGTGCGCTTAACGGCTTTCTTGTGGCGAAGTACGAGATGCACCCATTCATTGCGACGCTTGCGACTCAGGTCATGATTTACGGAGCCTGCTCGCTTTACTTCGACATGCCTCCCAACAACTCACAGCCAATCGGAGGAATCAGGCCGGACTTCGCGCAGATCGGACAGCTTAGGCTCTTCAACGGACTCTGGAAAGGCTTTCCGGGAATAAGCATCTTAATTCCCATCTCAATCGTAATCTGCATAGCGATCTGGTTCATACTGAACAAGACAGTCTTCGGCAAAAACGTCTACGCAATCGGCGGAAACAGAGAAGCAGCAGTTGTCGCGGGAATTAACGTTTTCCGCAACATCATGTTCATCTTCATTCTTGCCTCGTTCCTTTACGGCATCGCTGGAGTTCTTGAGGCAGCAAGGACGGCAGGAGCTACGAATAACTACGGCAATGGCTACGAGACAGACGCGATTGCGGCGTGTGTTGTCGGCGGCGTCTCAATGAGCGGCGGTATCGGAAAAGTCGGCGGAATCGTGATGGGTGTTTTGATATTCACGGTCATTCAGTACGGCTTGCAGTTCATCAACGTCTCGCCTATGTGGCAGCAGGTCATCAAGGGCGTAATCATCGCGGTTGCGGTTGCGATTGACCTCACGAAGTACCGAAGGAAGTAAGACTAACGGAAATATGCCCTCTGTCGAAAATGGCAGGGGGTATTTTTGTACCTCTTGACAAGACCCCCCCCCAATAGTGTAAAATCTATTCAGATTCAAAAAATTGAATTTAAGAGGGAGTAGAGCAATATGGTCGATCCTATATTGGATAAACGCAGAGAGTTAGCGAGGAAAGTTGTGGACATGTATAAGACTCGGGAATATCGGCAGGAAGATATTTCTGAAGAGATGGGACTTCCCATATCTGTCGTTCGTAAGGTGTTACAGAATTACAACTACGAACGCACTAAATTGAAAACCAAAGATAATTTGTGTGGTGAGCAAAAATTGTTTTTGGGTGTGTGGTTTGACAAGATGGATTATTTGGACAAATATATCCAATGATCTCTGTCTTAAGCTGATGTGAGGAGGTGATATTTATGAGCCTTATGCTAGCAGAGGATGAAAAAATCATAACTTTGGAAAACATTCAGTGTTCCATTGATTTGACAGATATGATGACTTCTGGTGTGTATATGTGCGATTGCACAGGATGCGCTAACGGCTGCTTTGAGTTTTGCAATGACGGTGCCGGACCTACGGATTAATGAGGCTGTTGTCTGCGTATTTGTTGAAAAAGCCTCTATTTTCCGAGTAGGGGCTTTGTATAAAAAAGAAATGAGAAGAGTGATTTATTCTAATGTCTGACGTATTAAAAGACGGATTTTCAACTAGTTACAGCCCAACACTGTGTGTTACACACCGATGTAATTTGTCTTGTATATATTGCTATCAAAAAATGAAAGATTCCAGTTCTATGACGTTTGACATAGCGAAGAAATGTATCGATGATATTTTTGCTAATATTCCTGAAGGAACAAAAATCATAGAAATATCTTTTATTGGAGGAGAACCCCTTTTAGAAACGGCTCTGATAAAGGCAGTTTTTGAATACACTTTGGATAAATATTCAGACGAGCGTTTACATTTTTTTGCCACTACGAACGGCGTTGCTCTGTCTGAAGAAGACAAGCGTTGGTTTTCTGAGCACAAAAACAAATTTATTTTAGGTTTGAGTCTTGATGGTACAAAAGAAACGCATGATTTCAACAGGTCAAATTCTTTCAATAAAATAGACATTGATTATTTTGCGAAGACATGGCCTGAACAAGGACCTAAAATGACCATTTCTAAAAAAACGCTTCACAGCTTGGCTAAAGACATCATGTTCATTCACAGTTTGGGCTTTACGACGATAAACGGTGTAAATTTTGCTGAAGGCGATTTTGATTGGGGTGATAAAGACGAGTTGTTAATCTTATCGCAGCAACTGCGTTTGTTACTGGAATATTACACTGAACATTTTGAAAGAAAATTAGATCAGATGTTTGGTAAGCATATTGAGTTTTGCGCGAGTAATGATAAAAGAAAAGCCAGATCATGCGGAATTGGTAAAAACTCAACTTTTTATGATGTAGATGGTAAAAAATACCCATGTAGTTTTATTACGCCAATGACATTTTCAGCGCAGGAAATAGAAAACATAAAGAAAACAGATTTCGAAAATGTTGATGAATTTATAGACATACAATGCTTTAATGAGTGTTATTTATTTCCTGTATGCGGAACGTGCTCGGGAGCTAATTATCTTGTTAATCATTCCTTTTCACAGCGGATAAAATCCCGTTGCTCAATGATGAAACTAATCGCGCTCTATGTTGCAGAACTACACACTAGAAGAATTATTGAGCATAGAGATTTATATACTGATGATAATCAGCTTTATTATTTAATAGATGCCATTAAAGGTATCAAGAAGCATTTTTATTCTGAATTTTGTGATATATTACTTCATTCACAGAAAGCCTAGTAGCAAGTAAGACGATTATATTTATGAGCATAAATTCTAGGGGCGTAATCATAGCGGTTGCGATTGACCGCAGGAAGTACCGCAAGAAGTAATCAGCAGAGTGTGAGAAATGAAGTCCCCCGGTTGTGAGAGGCCGGGGGATTTTTTGTGCGCTAACGTCTGTTTTTCCTGATGGCGAGGATAAGTGATGCCAGTACATATTCCGGCGGCGAAGGCCACTGTGCACGGAAAGTTAAGGCCAGCGTATCGGAGTTTTAAGGCCACCATCACGCAATAGAAGGCCATCTCATATAATGGACAAGGCACACCAGCAGGTGTGAC